>JAJZHP010000082.1 GCA_021804355.1 Pseudomonadota bacterium
TAATTGGCATACAATGTCAATTTTGATTCGTTTTTTGTCAAGCATCGAGATCGCCATCCTGGAATAATGGCCTTATCTTGACTGCGCAAGGCCATCATCATGCACCTGCCATTTCAACTACCCACCACACTAGTAGCCTTATGGGCAACGATTTCGCCCTGGCTGGCCCTGGATAAACGCCAGTTTATATTTGTGGTAGCGACCCCATTTTTTATCATCACCACGCTTTGGGAGTACCTATATATACGGCATGACCCCTTACGTATGGATACCGCAGAAGCCATACGCAATTTTATGCTGGGTGCTGGCTATCAAATCACGGAACTCTTATTTGCCGGCATCCTTGCTTTTCCGGTCTATGCTCTGGCCTATCAACATCGCCTTTTCAATATTGCTTTAAATATCTGGAGTGGCCTTCTGCTCTTCGTCCTGACTGATTTGTGTTTTTATATCATGCACCGCCTATCTCATCGCGTCAGATGGTTCTGGTGTGCTCATGTCACCCACCATAGTTCAGAGCGCATGAAGTTTTCCACCGCCATGCGCCAGAATGCCACCAACATTTTCAATGGCGGCTGGTTGTTTTATGTACCGCTAGCCTGGTTGGGATTTAACCCCGTCTGGATTGGGGTCTGTTATGCCCTGAGCCTGGTGTATCAGTTCTTCATACACAGCACGTTAATTCCACGCCTGCACCCATGGATCGAGGCCGTGATGAACACCCCTCAACACCATCGCGTCCATCATGCCTGCAATGCGGCTTACATCGACAAGAACTATGCAGGAGTCTTTATCATTTGGGACCGCTGGCTGGGTACTTGGGTAGAAGAACAACCCGACACACCGATCAAGTATGGGATATACCCCTCCTATACCACCCGTAGCCTCTGGCTGAGTTGGATGCATGAATACCTAAGCATGCTACGCGATATCATGCAACCAGGTTCCTGGCGGCAACGTTTGCGGCATCTGTGGATGCCTCCTGCCTGGCAACGCTCCGACCCTACCTCACCAGCAAGCATGACTGAGGTTACTTCCGAGTAGACGGGGCTTATACTTATCCTTGGTGACCATGAATACAGGAATCGTGCTATGGGATTGCGTGGACAGACCGTGGTACTCACCGGCGCCTCTAGCGGCATAGGCGCAGAAGCTGCTGTACAACTAGCGCGTCAGGGAGTGCGGGTCTGCCTGGTAGCTCGGCGGCGACAGGAGCTTTTGCAGGTTCAGGCCCGGATACAGGCCACCGGGGGGCAGGCTTGGGTGTACCCTTGTGATTTAGTTGACCATGACGACCTTGATCGTTGCGCGCAAAACATCCTGCAAGAGCATCCGCGTCTTGATGCTTTGGTCAATAATGCTGCTCGATCCATACGTCGCCCTATTCTGGAAACCTTAGATCGCCCACATGATTATGAACGTACCATCGAGCTTAACTACTTGGCAGCTGTACGTTTGACTCTACGACTTTTACCGCGATTTCTGCAGCAGGGGCATGGGCATATTGTCAATATATCTACCCTTTCCTCGCAAATCCCCATCCCCCTGTTTTCTGCCTACTTAGCCAGTAAATCTGCCCTGGAGTCATTTTCCCGCTCCCTGCTCGCTGAACTCGGTGATCAGGGCATTACCACCACGGTGGTGCATTTTCCCATGGTACGCACACCCATGTCCGCAAAAACAGGCATTTACCAACACATGCGTATGCTAAATCCCGAACGCGCAGCCGGATGGATTATCGATGCCTTGGAAAAACGCCCTGTCAGGTTAACCACTTCACTCGGCAAACTAGGAGCACTGGCCATGGCGGCTCTGCCTGGCACCGTAACACGGTTCAGTCAGCCGCTTTTCCGAGCTATGGATCAGCGGCTACACAAGAAACAGAGCAGAGTTTAGCTAAGACATCAGATTGAAGGCTATGCCCGCACGCTGCAAGCGCCCGATCATGGCCTCACCCAGGGCGGCAGCTGGCGTCAAGACACCGTAAGCGCCTTGGACTCCTTCATGACGGGCCAGCGTGAGGGCTGCCTCAGAGAGCATCTTGGCGGTTTCACCATAGCCTGGATCACCACCACTCACCATGGTTCTCAGGTGAAGACCGTCGGCTTCTGCTAGAAAATGCAAACGGAACCAACCTTGCGATCGTTGCTGTGCCGTGGGACCCTCTCCCTGCGGCAAACGCTTCATCATCCACTGTCGTGCAGGTTTAATCTGGGCCATCGCCACTATGCCAACAACCCCTGCAGCTCCAGCTAACATCGGCAAAAGTTTACGCCCCAAGAGAAAATGTCCATAACTAAAAGAAGTGCCATAATCATTTCGACAGCGTGCAGACTGACGTACCACGTCACCGTCTATAGTTGGCAGAGGTATCGCCCAGCGCCTCAACTCTGCGAGATAACGCGGACGTGAGGATAAACGGTGAACATGATCAGGGGCATGCCGTAGGTGAGGGCTCATGCCTTCAGCCATGGCATGAAGTGCTGAAGCCCAGGTCCCTCCCGAAAATTTACCGCCCGCTTCTACGCCTCCGAGGATCTCTATGGAAGCATGGTCAAAACGATCCTCACCCAGCTGCTGGCGCAACTGTTGCAGTGTATACAGTACTCCCATATCGGGGGGAATACTTTCAAAACCACAACTAGGCACCAGGCAAGCACGCTTAGTGACAGCCAGATCATGGTATTTTGACCTGATATCTCTGACGAAATTAGGCTCACCGGTTAAATCGACATAATGCGTTCCTGACTCTGCACACGCTCTGACCAGGGGCTCCCCTAATAATCTGTAGGGACCTACGGTACTGATCACCACCTTAGTCTGTTGTACCAGATGCAGCATACTGGCCTGATCATGACTGTCAGCCAATATCAAATCAGGGATGGCCTGGGCTTCCTTGAACGGCAAGTTTTGTCGTACATACTCCAGCTTATCCCTACATCGACCCGCCAACGCCCAGCGCAGATTCTCACGCACAGCCACCTGGGCCAGATACTCGGCAACCAGACCTCCGGTATAGCCCGTTGCCCCGTAAAGCACCACATCATAACGTCTGGCTTTGGTCATATTCCCTCCCTGGTTGCTTGCAAATGCGATCTTCAACCTATATCAGATCGCTACGGATGCGGTATCCTAACGCAATTTCCGGAGTTTAAGCATGCCGTGGGCTAATGGCTTGTTGGCGCAAGCCGCTTTTCGCAGATTCTGGTTCACCCGGGTGGCGACCATCATGGCTTTCCAGATGATGGCTGTGGGGCTGGGCTGGCAAATATACAGCCTGCGTCACCAGGCGATGGACTTAGGCTACTTGGGCTTGATTAGTTTTTTGCCCTCGGTATTTCTTGTGCTGATCATCGGCCAAACCGCTGATCACTTTGCGCGCAGCAAAATCGTACTAACCTGCCAACTGGTCGGTGCGGCCCTTGCCCTGCTTATGGCTGTACTTGCGGCTACCGGACAATTAAACCGAGAGCTCATTTTTATCCTGATTTTCATACTGGGTTCTGCACGTGCCTTTGAATCACCCACCCTGGCATCCGTGCTGCCCACCTTGGTGGATGAAGCAGATCTGCCACAGGCTATTAGCGCCTCTAGCGCAGCCATGCAAATTGCGGTCATCTCTGGCCCTGCCCTCGGAGGATTGCTGTATGTCTTGGGCCCCCAGGTCGTGTATGGCACAGCCGCCATGCTCTATCTGACGGCAGCCTACTCACTTTCAGCTCTGCCGCGGACCCGGCCAACACCTAACCCACAAAGAGTATCCCTGCAAACCTTGCTAGCCGGTGTACGTTTCATTCGCCATCATCGTGTGGTGCTGGGAACCCTCTCTCTCGATCTCTTTGCTGTACTACTCGGTGGAGCGACCGCCTTATTACCCATGTATGCTCGCGATATCCTGCACACAGGACCTTGGGGGTTAGGGCTGATGCGCACAGCTCCTGCGGTCGGCGCTTTAATCATCTCGCTCTGGCTGTCGCGCCATCCTCTGAAAGAAACTGGTCTTGGGATGTTTGTAGCGGTCGCTGGCTTCGGCATTTTTACTGTCATCTTTGGGCTGTCCAGCCATCTCTGGTTGTCATTGATGGCTCTTTTTCTGGCAGGTGCCAGCGACATGATCAGCGTAGTGATCCGCTCTGCCATGGTTCAACTTGAAACCCCCGATGATATGCGAGGCCGTGTCAATGCCGTCAACTTCCTGTTTATAGGCACGTCCAATCAATTAGGTGAGTTTGAATCAGGTGTTACTGCCGCGTGGCTAGGCCCTATCCGGGCCGTCGTACTAGGCGGTATGGGCAGTCTTTTGATCGCCCTGCTGTGGTGGCATTGGTTTCCGGAACTCAGAAAACGACGAATGTAGACCCCTGCCTTTCAACCCATATCCATCTCTTAAATTGCCTGAATCTTTGACTCAGATCAAGTTTAAGCACACCGCGCCTCGTCACGATTAACTATATGTTGTATGTTTTGTTTATCAAAACACAATATATAGAAGAACCTCATGATCATGGCACTATCCATTGCAGCGCCTGTTCCACAGACCTTAGGTAAGCGTGACGGTCGAACCGTGGACTTCAAGGCTGAAAAAATTCAAGCAGCGATTCGCGCCGCTGGCATGGCAACGCAAGAGCTTGATGACACCCAGGCCACGTCATTAACTCAACAGGTGCTAGTTCGCTTGCAGGAGCAAAAGCATGTAGAGGTCGAGTACGTACAGGACCTGGTTGAACAGCAACTGATGGAGGCAGGTCATTATCGAACTGCCAGAGCCTATATTGTTTACCGTGAACAGCATACACGTCTACGCCGTGACCGCAAAACCCTGGTGGATGTTGCTGCTTCCATGAATGAGTACCTGTCACGCTCAGACTGGCGGGTTCAAGCTAATGCCAACCAGGGGTATTCTCTGGGAGGTTTGATCCTTAATGTATCTGGCAAAGTGACTGCTAACTATTGGCTGGATGAAGTCTATAGTCCGGAGATCGGCACGGCGCATCGCCAAGCCGATCTGCACATTCATGACCTGGATATGCTGGCTGGCTATTGTGCAGGCTGGTCCCTGCGTACGCTGCTGCATGAGGGATTAAACGGCGTCCCTGGGCGCGTAGAAGCCGGGCCTCCTAAACATTTCTCCAGCGCCCTCGGCCAGATGGTCAATTTCCTGGGTACTCTGCAAAATGAGTGGGCGGGAGCCCAAGCCTTCAGCTCCTTTGATACGTATCTGGCCCCCTATATACGGCAGGATCAACTTGACTACGCACAGGTGCGACAAGCCTTACAGGAATTTATCTACAACTTGAATGTGCCTTCACGCTGGGGAACACAAACCCCCTTTACCAATCTAACCTTTGACTGGGTCTGTCCCGAAGACTTGCGAGAGCAAGTTCCAGTGATCGGTGGTCAACCGGCTACATTTTGCTACGGCGACTTGCAAAACGAGATGGACCTTATCAATCGCGCCTATCTTGATGTGATGCAGGCAGGAGATGCCCTGGGGAGAATCTTTACCTTTCCAATTCCCACCTACAATATCACCCATGATTTTCCTTGGGATAGTGACAATGCTGAACGCTTGTTCGAGATGACTGCACGCTACGGACTACCCTATTTCCAGAACTTCCTCAACTCTGATATGCAACCCAATCAAGTGCGCTCCATGTGTTGTCGCCTCCAGCTTGATGTCCGGGAACTACTCAAACGGGGCAACGGCTTATTTGGCTCCGCAGAGCAAACCGGTTCATTGGGCGTGGTGACCTTAAACTGTGCACGGCTAGGTTATCTGTTTGCCAACAACAAGCCTGGATTACTGACGCGTATTGATCAACTTCTGGAACTCGCGAAGGACAGTTTGGAAACCAAGCGCAAACTCATTCAGCACTTTATGGATGCAGGCCTGTATCCCTATACAAAGCGTTATCTGGGCACTTTACGCAATCACTTCTCTACGATTGGGGTCAATGGCCTGCATGAAATGGTGCTTAATTTTACTCAGGCCCGCTATGGCCTGGAGCACGAGGAGGGACGCCTACTGGCTAGGGAACTGCTCGATCATGTACGCGCTGCGCTCGTAAGATTCCAGGAAGAAACGGGGCATTTGTTCAACCTCGAAGCCACACCTGCTGAAGGTACGACTTATCGTTTTGCCAAGGAGGATCAGCGCCGCTACCCCGATATTATTCAGGCAGGCACCCAACAAGCTCCTTACTACACCAATTCATCACAACTACCTGCAGGGTACACCGACGACCCCTTCCTGGCGCTTGAGTTACAGGACGAGCTGCAATGCAAATATACCGGTGGTACTGTTTTACATCTTTATATGGCTGAAAGAATTTCATCCGCCCAGGCCTGTAAAAATCTGGTTCGAAGAGCTTTGAGTCGCTTCCGACTACCCTATTTGACCATCACCCCAACATTTTCCATATGCCCGGTCCATGGGTATCTGGATGGTGAGCATGAATTCTGCCCTCGCTGTGACGAACACCTGCTGGCTCAGCAAACCGCCAAGCAGCAGGCTCTGGTCTGAACTACCCAACTACAGGAGTATCTACCTTGAAAACCTTGCCCCCCCTTGCCGATAGCGAACGGCAACGCTGTGAAATCTGGACCCGTGTCATGGGTTATCACCGACCGGTCAGCGCCTTTAACCCAGGCAAACAATCGGAGCATCTTGAGCGTCGCCACTTCCTGGAAAAACCTCTTCAGCAACAGAGCCCCAAGTGACCACCTCCTTACGCATTGGCGGCTGGGTACCTATGAGTACCGTGGACTACCCTGACCATTTAGCCTGTGTGCTATTTTGTCAGGGGTGCCCATGGCGTTGCCACTACTGTCATAATCCGCATTTGTGGGCACCTGATGCATCCCCTCTGTATCCTTGGGAAGCTATAGAAAGTTTTCTGCTAAAACGACAAGGTTTGCTGGATGCAGTGGTGTTCAGCGGAGGCGAAGCCACCCTGCAGCACGGCCTGGCTGAAGCCATGTTCAGGGTAAAAGCCTTGGGCTATCACATCGGTTTACATACCGCGGGGATACGACCCAGCGCCTTAGCCAGGGCACTGGAACTCGTCGACTGGGTTGGCTTTGATATCAAAGCCCTCCCTGAATCTTGCGCGACGATTACCGGGATCAGCAACAGCGGATCGGTCAATTGGCGTAGCCTGGAAATTTTACTATCCCGCGGCATCGCTTATGAATGTCGCACGACGGTGCTTTGGAATCTATTCGACCTTGAGCATTTGCGACAACTCGTTCACAAGCTCCATGCTTATGGTGTGCAGTGCTATGCTATTCAAATAGCCCGACCGCAAGGCATGAAAAAAAGTGATCGCCACCACTTGGGGACACCCGCCACATCTGCCATGGACGATCTCTGGATCGAATGCAGAAGCCTCATACCTGACTTCAAAGTGCGCTTAAGCTGATCAGGCTTGTCAACGAAATACGGCCACAGATTGATGACTGATAGCCAGCAACTTTCCCTGATCTGTCCAGATACCTGCCTGGGTCGATGCATAACCAGCTGCACTCATCCCTGAATCAGCCCGGTAACGAAACCATTGGCTGGCACTTAAGCCTTCAGGTATATCGGAAAACTCTGCACTCCAGGTCATGGTTGATATAGGTGCAGGACCAGGATACATGGGCAACACCGCAGGAGGCCAAGCATCGATTAAGGCTAGCAGGTGTGCTGCTGAAAAAGCAGATTCTGGCTCCTGCAAGCGTATCCAGCCTCCGATCACGCCTTGACGGCTATGTGAGAAGGGGGGATCCCCATCAACATAACGATAGTCAAACCATTGTGTAAACTCAGGCATGACCCCGGGAATATGTGGCAAAGCAGCCAAGCTGGAGGGATCAGCCGCCGAGGGCATCTCGCTGGGCTTGACGATAATCTGGGATAGGCGTCCATGCCCAAAACATGCCAGCATGACACAGCGTACTTCTCCCTCTTGCAGCAGACGGCAGGATAGGTGGGTTACCGACTTACCCTGGCGTAATACCTCAACGACAAACTCAGCTGAACCTTCATTGACGGGCCCCACAAAAGAGAGACTCATGGCACGCAGAACCTGCCCCGCTGCAACCGAGCCTTGCAGGCGTGACATCATCAAGGCAGCAACCAGGCCACCATAGACCGCCCGACCTTGCCCCCAGGCCGCAGGCATTTCCATAACATGAGCCTGTATTGTCGTTGCCAGTAGCTCATCCAGAATGGTCACAGCGCAGCGCCCGTGGCCGCCGTCTCATCTTTCATAGGAGCAAGTAGCGCCACCTGATCATCAATCAAACGACGTGCGCCACGATAATACCGCAGCCAATAGGAATCACTGAGCTTATCTATGCGAACCGTTGACCCCGAGGTGGGCGCATGTACAAATTGTCCATTACCTATATATAGAGCAACATGATTGATCCTGTTGCCGTGATGGCCCATATGAAAAAACAAGACATCGCCAGCACGTAACTCATCCCTATGAACTTTATTGCCTGCATGAAAAATTTCATCAGCAGAATGTGGCAAACGTCGATCCAGGGCATCTTGGAAGACGAAGGAAACGAAACCTGAGCAATCAAAGCCGGCTTCTGGGCTGTCACCTGCATAGTGGTAAGGCGTGCCTATCAAGCTCAACGCTTCCATAACCACCGCTGAACTGGCTTGGTCAGCCACACTCACAGGAACCTCATCTTGTGCCCATGAGCCCTGGCAAAGCATGAAAACCGTCAGGAAACTCGTCAATTTTATTATAGGGCGCATGTCGCAGCCTCCATGATTCAAGAATCCAGAGGCCTGAGTGTGCCACAATCGCTCACCCTGTCACGCAAAGAAGTTACGTATTTGTGAAATTTTGTGACACTCTTCCCATCTCCCTCCTGAGAACTGGCTTTCAGCGAGGTTCCTGACCATAAAGATGTTCATAAATACTGGTCAGTCGGTCACCTAGAATACTGTCCAGAGCACGCTGCATGGCACGAGCCACCTCCGCAGCTACGGCGGTATCTACCTGACCACGTAAACGCCAGATTACCTCCGCCAATTTGGAAGCATCTTCAGGCGGCGGCAGACTATGCCCATAAGGCATATCAAAGACATAGGTAGCAACGCGCTGCACCAGCTCATTGGCTGCCTTTTCAACATTAGTCCTCAGTAGAGCAACAATGGACAGGGTTTCTTCCAGGGGGATACCCGACTGCGTCAGTTCGTACCCTACCGACAGGAGGCGGGGGCTGGGCACCTTGATACGATCATGCTCTGGAATAATAACCTCAAGCTCTATCGCTCGTTGCATGACCTCAGGGGTAAATCGCCCCTGGAATTTCTGCATCAGCTCAAGCGGACTCAGGTACTCCGCAACTTCATCTGACCACGGGCTGGTCAGCGCCGCTTCTAACCCCATCACCTGAGCGATATCGCGACCTGCCACCCATGCATCTAACAACTCACCGATACTGGCGAGGGTATAACCCCGGTCCAGCATGCCCCCGATCAGGCGTAATCGGGCAAGATGCGCTCCATTATAAACCCCTGTGCGCCCCCTGCGCTCGGGTGGTGGAAGTAGCCCGCGATCCTGATAAGCCCGGACATTTCGTACCGTTGTTCCTGCCGCACGCGCAAGCTCATCAATAGTGAACTCGACCTTCAGTGCATCCCCAGCACCATGACCACGACGCCCCATGTCACCCACCTCATGCCCCAGCCATTGCCGCTTATGATCCACTACCACGGAATACGAGGCATGATTGTACGTCAGAATGTCCACAAAGTGCTGACGCTGATCAGCCATGTAGGGATCCCATGACTTGGCGAGCGTACCCTTCT
The DNA here is from genome assembly GCA_021804355.1 of Pseudomonadota bacterium. Classification (GTDB taxonomy): domain Bacteria; phylum Pseudomonadota; class Gammaproteobacteria; order Pseudomonadales; family Moraxellaceae; genus JABEVH01. Next base: position 9,818 of record JAJZHP010000082.1, read on the forward strand.
TTGCCGGGCTGTATATTGACCCTTTCAACACGTCCTGAGTAATGCTGAGCCACACGAGGATTCATGATGGCAAACCATAGCGGAGGCACATAGGCCGCCATGATCATCGTGGCATAACCCGCAGGCAGCTGCGGTGATGTTTCAAAGTGACGCAGTGCCTGATAACAGCGTGTGGGATTAGCATGATGATCAGAATGGCGCTGCAACTGGTAGAGAAAAACATTGGTAACTATATGATTACTGTTCCACGAATGCTCCGGTGAACAGCGTTCATACCGGCCATCGGAACGTTTTTGTCGCAGCAACCCATAATGCTCCAGGTAATTAACCACCTCAAGCAGGGAGAACCCGTAGACTCCCTGTATCAGCAGAAAGGGCAATACGATCCACCCCCAAGCGGCAATCAACCCACCCCATAGGATGATACTGATAGTCCATGACTGCAGATGTTCATTGCGCCAGCTCCAAACGCCGTAGCCCCTCCGATGCAAACGCTGCGCCTCAATCTCCCAGGCCGACTTTAAACCACCGATGACCGATCGTGGCAAAAATTGGTACAGGGTCTCACCAAAACGCGACGTCGCAGGATCTTCAGGGGTAGCTACTCGTAAGTGATGGCCATAATTGTGTTCCACCACAAAATGACCATAAAAGGTTGGAGCCAGCGCAAACCTGGCCAACCAGCGCTCCAGTATGCTGTTTTTATGGCCAAGCTCATGCGCTGTGTTGATGGAGATCCCCGTAGCAAATCCTACGGTCAGAGATAGTCCCAAGTAAGCAACCCAGCCCAGGTGCTCATGGGCTATGACCCATGCAGAAGCGATGACGCCTATCCACTCCATAACAACGGCGGCATAAACGGCGTAGCGATAGTATTTGAGTTTCTCAAGACCTGCAACAACGGCTTCAGGAGGATTATTGGTATCCTCACCCAGAAAAAAATCCAGCAAAGGGATCACCAAGAACACGACGATGGGCCCCAAATACCATACCACGGGATTTAAATAGGTAGTTCCCAGTCCTATCGCCAATAGCGGCAGAATCATTGGCAAGATAGCCAACAACCAAGCATGGCGCTTGTTGTCATGCCAGGTCGTCACCGTTGCTGTTGTCATTACACTCTCCTCAAGTAATCACCTAACTATTGGTACACAAAGTAATGTACCATTGCTTGATGTTACATTACACAACCTCATCAGATCGGTCAATCTTTGTCGATCATCTCCTGCTAGAATAAACGCGACAGGTCAATGATCTTTAGCCTAAAACTGCACGGAGCATGTGAATGTCCCTTTCTCCTCTCGCCCAGTCGCTGCTGGATGCGCACGTTGACTTTACCGTCCGAGAACTCAGTGGCTCCCAGCTGAAGGAACTCATAGCTTCTGGGCTTGACGACCTCCTGCAGCAAGCTGACAAACTACGCCTGAGGGATGTGGTTAGTGTGTCCATGATTCAGGAAACTGCACGGTTTTATGCTATGAAACTGCAACTACGTGCCGCTATTCCTGAAATTGCCAGCGCTGTTGGCCAGACGATTTTGCAACGCCTCCGTCAACGTCCGACTTCTCTGGATGACATCGTTCCGCAGCGGCATGTGCGTGAATTTTTTAGTAAAATGGTCGAATTCAAAACCCTGCGTGAACGTAGTATCGACGAATTTACCAGCAACCCTGTCTACGCCAGACTACTGGCTGAACTGCTTTACAAAAGGCTTGCTGCCTTGGTCAACGACCATACGCCATCCGTCGTGCATCAGCTTTGGCACAAAAGCACTCGTGCGGCGCACTGGCAAGCCAGCCTGCATGAGTTGCTCATCAACATGGCTGAACGTTCACTCGATGATGCCCGCGAGCACCTCAAAGCCATTAGCGATGAGACTATTCTGGAGGCCATGCTAGATGCCTGGGATGA
>JAJZHP010000173.1 GCA_021804355.1 Pseudomonadota bacterium
CTTTAATTGGTTTAGATCCATCATGCACCTCGGCAATCGTTAATATACAGATCTTGAGCGAATGAACACCTATTCTGTTTTACCATTAACCTCCAATTCTGTGACTTCGTCAAAATTCCCAACATTAGCGTCGTAGTTAGTTGCTGTTCATAGGCTCAGGCGGGGAACTGGACAATTTTATCAGTTTGTGCGTAAAACCCTGCCGTTTCCTAAGGCCCCACTTTTTTCAGGGGTTCCGCGTAAGCGGTAGCCATCGGCTGAGGGAGGGGATGATGTCAACAAGGTACTTCCATCCTCGGGTTGATCCCGACCATCGCTGAGAATTGAGTAGCCGTGCCTTTTCATAGACAGCTTTTCGCTGCAGGAGGCATTTACCGGCTCTTTCAGCGGGTTCAAAGGGCGCAACACCCGGATTCTCGTTCAAGTCGCATGACGATGGCTGGCGGTTTACGCCGGGGACGAACTGGCGACATGGCCTGTGGCCATCCTTCCGACGACTGGAATCAACTACTGGCTGAGGTACGTACCGAGATCGACCGACTTGAGCGCATCGCGGCAGGCGCGGTGCAGCCAATGATAGACAAGGGTCTTTACATGACAAGATCACTTATTTCACTAACCACTAATCGTATAGGTTAGTGGCGTCCCCACGGGGATTCGAACCCCGGTTACCGCCGTGAAAGGGCGATGTCCTAGGCCTCTAGACGATGGGGACCCAGACGTGAACCTTGGTGGAGCTAAGCGGGATCGAACCGCTGACCTCTACAATGCCATTGTAGCGCTCTCCCAGCTGAGCTATAGCCCCACAAACTCAGCCAAAAGCTGGAGATCATCAGCTGAGGCGCGCATTCTATGCACCCTTCCCCCCCCTGTCAACACCTCCATTTTCATTTTTTCGACTCAACTGCCAGAGTTCTGCCAAGGCCAGCAAGGCAGCTTCTTCTTCATGAGTACGAACACCCACTAAACCCACGGCATCCTGACAGGCATCCCATATGGCTTGACGCGACCAGCGTGCTAATGTCGAAAGACGCAAAGCTGTCTGCCCGCAATCTTTCCATGACACTTTTTCAGGCAAACCGAACCCCTCCAGCCCTAACGTTCGCATGATCAGCTCAAAATGATGTTGATCGGTATCTTTACATATCGCTTGCAACCAACCCGCCATGACTCTAGCCACGTCGGGGACGGCATCCTTCAGCTCAGCATGACCCGAACAGGGGTAATCCACATATCGCGCAATTAACCTGAGCTGGGATACCCATTGCAAGCTATTAACGGGAGTTGCCTCAACCAGTTGCTGCTGTTGCCCTGCTTGCAGACTCATCACGCCAGCCATACTGATCTCCAGCAAAGCCAGCCCCTGAACTAGACTTACTCCCTGAAGCTCAGTCGCATAGGTCGTCCCCGCTCCACACAGGCCCAGCAAAAGCAAAGGCTGCATAGCCGCCAAGGTACTCGCCTGATGCAAAACAAACGGTAATGACAGGGCATCATGGTCCACCTGGTTAACTGGTAACTGATTCGTATGCTGGATTTGGCGTTGCCGGGATCGCCAGCGCACTAAGGCTAGCGGGTCCAGAGCCTGAACCCTTTCTTCCAGAGGAGGATGCGAGGACAACCAACGCTGCCATTTATCCTGGCTGACAAAGCACATATGGCTAAACTCTTCAGCTCGTCCATGTTGCCACTCTCGAAATTCAGGATGCTCTCGCAACACCATCAGCAAACTGATCATGGCATCTTTATGCCTTGTCCACTGTACCCCGGTGGCATCGGCCAGAAATTCACGCTCTCTACTTATGCCCGCACATAGCCCACGCCCCAGAAACACGCCACCTAAGCCTAATAAGCGCACCCCCTGACCAATCCCAAACAAGCCCCATGACAGGATAAATCCCCTCCCCTCCATGGCTGACGACCAATCGATGCAAACCTGGCCTAATCGGTATAAAGCGTGTAAACCTGAAAGAGTAATCATTAGACGCAGATTCAATAAGGCATCGCCTTCCGCCAAATGACTGAACTCATGCCCCATCATGGCTTGCAACTCATCGCGCCCCAAGTGTTGCAAGGCTCCCTCGGTTACAATTAAGACCGTATCCTCTGACCGCAAGCCCGCCACCATGGCATTAATACCCGGCTCGTGATACAGCACGTAGACAGCGGGTACGGTCTGCATGGAGGCCACCGCCATTTCCGCACAAACATCACGTAAACATTGTTCCTGAGGCCTTAGCTTATCGTCCGTCAAAGGGCGCGCACCCAATTGCTGTGCCCATCCATGACCTCCCTGCCTTAACCCCACGTAATGCGAGAAAGCCACCAGCAGCATCAAAGCAGCAACCGTGATATTGATGATATAGAAATGCGTGATGAATGATCCTGGTAGCCAGGGCGATAAACCCCAATAAACCAGATTGACACCCAACAGTACCAAAACCACCAAAACTGCAAACAGCAAAATCCAGATTAAAGCATGCCGGCGAGCTCGTGCCTGTTGCAACCAGAAACTCACGATCTCTCGCCCCGCTTCAATGAAAACTTACATGGACAGACTGCTTGGCTTCTTGATTTTCCAGTATCCAAGACGGCATCGCCGCAAACCCCAGAGATGCAGCCAACATCACGGCAGGGAAACTTTCACGGGTATTGTTATACTCCGTTACGGCATCATTATAAGCCTGCCTTGCAAAACCCACGCGATTCTCCGTGGAAGCCAATTCCTCCAGCAGAGGCTGCAAGGTCTGATC
>JAJZHP010000083.1 GCA_021804355.1 Pseudomonadota bacterium
GTCGATGGAGCCATCAATTTCTCTGGGCAGGGAAAAGGTGTATCCGGGAATGGGTAGATGGTAGTTCTCGCCGCTTTCATGGTCGTCGCCCTCTTGCAGCAAGACCCAGTGGAAGGGGTGCGACCAGGTATGACTAGCGATTTCCACCCAAGGCAGGGCAAAGGCTTGGCGAGCGGCTTGCTCAGCTGCGGCGCTTAGCTTGGGATAGAGCCCTTGTGGGCTGAGTTCGCCTTCGATGATGGACAGGGTCGTGGGTACGGGGCGTTTCTTGAGCACATCGTCGAGAAGGACTTGTCCTGCCAGTGGAAAATCGGGGCGTTCGGCTTTGCTGACAAAACCATCGCCGTCAATATGTACAAAAAAAAGTCGACGCCCTGTTTCTGTGGTCAGGTCGGGGATGGGCGCCGAAGGATCAAGATGCAGGGCTTGCTGGATAAATTGTGCAGGCTGCACATACCAGCGGTCACCACCCAGTTCATCCTGTCGAGAAAAGTCGACCCATGGATCCAAGGCATAGCCGCCCCAGGAGGTTATGGCCACGGGTACCGACTCCAGACCCTCATCCGACCGATATTGTACCCAGGGTTGAAACGAAGCATCCTTGGAACTTAACGCGACCAGACCTGTCGTCTGCTGTGGAAGCGGCAGTTCAAAAGCAGCACGATCATCATGGTGCAGCAGAGTCCAGTGATCTTTGCCCTGAATGTCAGCGAGGTGTAAGCCTAACAAGCTGAGGTCAGCAGCATCCGAGGCATAGCCTAAATGATGAAAAAACGCGATACGACCCCCTGAGCTGATCAAGTGTTGTGTCCATGTCACCCAATCATGCCCCCCTTGGTTCTCGCTATCGATCCAGACGATGACGCCAGCTAAAGCATCCGGTAGTTTCTCGAGGTGTTCAGCTTCTTGCATGGAGAGATAATGTGGCACCAAGCCTATATAGGCCAATGGCATGCCGAGCAAATGTTGGGCCTCCAGAGTGTTCAGGGAAAATCCGGGCTTGGGAGGATTGTCGCTATCATAAACGACCAGAACCTGACGAGGGATGATCTGGATTCTGCCGCGTCCAAGGCTATCCAAGGCTGGCGTACTGATATAGGGAATGAATCCATCCGCTAAAATCTTCTGGATAGTTTTATCGGCAAGGTCCTGCTGCTGCGGCGGTAAATAATCGATAATTAAAATAGGGAGATGCCAGCGTTCCTGAACGGAAGTGAGCTGATGCTTTAACCATAGGGTATCCGCCGAGGAAACGGCCTGGTAATTTTTTTGTTGTCCATTCCAGGTTTGATAGAGGGATTCAGCAGCCACCATCCAGGCCGCATCGTGTACGTCGGGTAATAGATCAAATCCTCGGTTGAATATCAGTTTGGCTTGGGGCCATTGATGATGGATGGCGCGAATAACCCGGATCAATCCTTGTCGTTGCGCTTCGCGTTCTGTCGGGGAGAGGCCAGGGTCCTGGTAGGCATCTAGGGTGTCTAGAAAAAAACCACGAAAGCCACGTTGCCACAGGGGAGTCATGATATGTTGAATGACAAAATCGGGCCAGCCTGGTGCCGTTTGATCGATACGACGCCCCCCCCAGACGGGATTGACCGGGCCTAACCATGAAGCAGGCATATCATGGCCATAGGCGCGTCCAGGGCCCAGTTCACCTAAACTGACGTAAGCAAACAGTTGACTATAATCTTGAGTGTAGTTGCTGGGCTCAGTGCCTGGCTGATCAGGATCAACCACAACGACGTCGAAGGCGCGTAGGGTTTTCAGGGGAGGGTGGGATGCATAATCAAGCGCTACATCAGGGAGGTGCATGGCCCCAACACCCAACGACATCACACATCCCATGAGGAGTATCAGCAATTGACGCAGATCATGACCCCATCAAAATTGTATTTAAAACTGTGATTTACGTCACATTTTATGCCACAGGCTATTTTAGTGTCAGAAAGGACAGTCTGACAAGTAGGTAGACCTAAGTTAGGTTTTGGGTTTTTGGAGGTGGTATGGAAAATCCTGAGTCATTGCGTGTAGCCTTATTGCAGTGTTGCAGTGGCAAGCATGCTGATGAAAATCAAAGTTTGGTTTTAACCCAGATGACGAGGGCAGCCGAGCAAGGGGCTCGTTTGATGTTGCTGCCTGAAAATGTCATGGGTATGCACCCACAAGGCCCGCAAGTTCTGGCCGGTCAATCGTCAGCGTTTTTGCAGGCCCTGCAATCGGCTTGTGCTCGTTTAAAGTTATGGCTAGTGGCAGGAACCTTGCCCTGGCTGACGCGTCCTGATGGTGCTGAGATTTCTGAGGGTCGTGTGCGAGCGGCTTGTTTTGTGATAGATGATCAGGGCCAGATAGTAGCTCGTTATGACAAGATACACATGTTTGATGTCCAGGTGGCTGATACGCAAGGTGCCTATCGCGAGTCGGATCGTATGGAGCCAGGGGATCAGGTAGTTTTAGTCGATACCCCATGGGGTCGATTGGGTCTGACCATTTGTTATGATCTTCGCTTTGCTGAGCTATTCTCGGCATTAATGCAGGCGGGAGCTGATTTCATTGCAGTGCCCTCTGCCTTTACGCAGATAACGGGCGCTGCGCACTGGTCGACTTTATTGCGAGCCCGGGCTATTGAAAATCAAGTCTATATATGGGCTCCCGGGCAGTGTGGCAGTCCTTATCCCGGACGCTTTACCTGGGGTCATAGTATGGCGGTGGATCCTTGGGGGCGAGTGATTGCTCAAGCCGGAGATGAACCGATTCTACTTGTCGTAGAGGCTGATTTAAACGAATTGGGGCGTTGCCGGCGATCCATGCCCATGTCGCAGCAGCGCCGATTGCCCTTGCAGGTGTCGACATGTGCACAGTTTGCGAAGAAAGAAGATTAGTATGGCCGTAATTCAATTATCTTATAGTGGGTTGCCTGCTAGGATGGATAAGTACCTTGAGAGGTGTTGCGGGCATGTCAGTACGTATCTCTGAGTATTTGGTGGACGTACCCATCTTTGCCGATCTTGATGATAGGGAAAGAGTGGCTATTGAGAAATTTATGTTTTTTAACCGTATTGTTGCGGGCGATTTTGTATTCCGTGAAGGTGATAAAGGTGATTTCGTTTGTTTTGTCGCCAGTGGCGTGCTGGAGGTGACCAAGACCAATCACCAAGGTCAGGTGGTGGTGATTGCAACCTTGGGTAAAGGTAGTTCTTTGGGTGAAATGAGTTTGATTGATAAACTGAGTCGTTCAGCCTCCGTCAAGGCGAGAACGGCTGTTTCCCTGGTGGTCTTAACGCGCAAAGGTTTTGATATGGTGCTTAAAATGCATCCTGATATGGGGATCAAGATCTTGCGGGGTATCGCTTCACTATTGAGCATCAATCTACGCAAGACCTCCGAGCGACTGGCTGAGTTTATGCCCCCGCTCGCTTAACGTGCCAAGATGGCCAGTTCGCGAAGATAAAGGGCAATGCGATGGCGTCCTTCGGTAGCATTAGGGTCGTTTTCCAGGTCGCGCAGTGCCATGCGTACGAGTTGTCGCAGACGAGGCCGGTCAGCTCCGGGGAGACGTTGTACGGTCTCTGCAATGGCCTTATCACCTTCGGTGAGTAGGCGTTGCAGGGTCATTTCCAGGGAAATATTCTTGCCTTGCCGTGGTAAGACGGTTTCCAGGGCGGTCAGAAGAGCGTCTTCATCCTGTTGACGCATCAATTTTCCAATATATTGTCGATGACGCCGACGAGCTTCCGGTGCCCTAATACGGGTATCTTCATCAAGCGCAGCATCAAGGCTGTCTGTGAGAGGGAGTTTGCTCCGAACGGCAGGTTTTAGTTTAAGCAGAAACTCACCCAGAGCCTGCAAGCGGTCCATGTCCTGCTTAACCTGGGTTTTACTCAGGTGCTCATTGATATCATCATCGTCATGCATAGCTATCATCAGCCTGGTGTTATTTAATCGGGTTCATCAAAACGATTGTTGATCAGCGTACTCAGAGCATGCAGGGCTTCCTCTTCATCTTCTCCATCAGCGCGCAACACGATGACAGTTCCCTTGGATGCCGAAGACAAGAGCAAGGCCATGATGCTTTTGGCATCGATAAACCGACCTCCTTTTCCCATTTCAATCCGAGAGGTATATCGGCTACTAATGCTGACCAGCTTGGAGGCAGCACGAGCATGCAGTCCAAGTTTATTGACGATTTCAATTTCAATTTCTTTCATCAGCTAGGGCTCCCTACCATGATGATTCAGTTCACGATGCCTGACCTGTACCAATGCGTAGCCGCTGTTCAGCAAATGCTCTGACATACGTTCAGCGATGTAGACGGAGCGATGCTGTCCTCCCGTGCATCCAATAGCAATGGTTAGATAGCTGCGATCCCCTTCATTGAAGGCAGGTAACCAGGTATCAAGAAACTGCCCCATATCTTCCAGATATTTTTGCACATCAGTATGAGCATCAAGAAAATCTATCACGCCCTGATCCAGTCCAGATTGTTGCCTTAACTCAACTTGCCAATGCGGGTTAGGTAAGCAACGAACATCGAAGACAAAGTCAGCATCGACGGGTACACCATGCTTATAGGCAAAGGATTCGAGCAACAGGGCTAGCGATCCTCCTTGTAGTGAGGTCATGCGACGCCGAAACTCTTCCCGCAGTTCATGGATATTGAAACTTGAGGTATCGAGCCTTAACGTGGCCTGCGTGCTGACGCTATCTAGTAAGAGGGTTTCACTGCCAATAGCCTCATTGAGCGACTGTGAAGGACTGCTCAAGGGATGTTTGCGCCTTGTCGAATGAAATCTTTGTATCAGAATTTCATCGCGAGCATCCAGGTAAACCACTTCAACGGCGACCTGCTGGTTCCTGATATCTTGAAGTATCTTGCCAAAATGTTTGAGGTCCTCGGGCAGATTGCGTGCATCAACACCCACGGCAACCTGTTGTTGATCGCCCGTACTGGACGCTGCCAGGGTTCGTGTTAGCTCAGGTAAAAGCGTAACGGGTAGGTTGTCGACACAGTAGAACCCCAAATCCTCAAGCACATGCAAGGCTGAAGTCTTGCCTGAACCAGAACGACCACTGACTACGATCAGTTTCATCAAGATATAAACGAGTAGTTGCGATGCCTACAGTTTGGCTGGTTGGTGAGCAGACTGCAACCTCTGACAGACTGCTCACCCAAAAGATCAATGACGATGCAGTTTTTCCTTGTGACGCTTGATCTGACGATCAAGCTTATCGGTAAGTTCATCGATAGCCGCATACATGTCGCTGGATTCTGCATTGGCAAAAATTTCAGTGCCAGCTGCACGTAAGGTGGCTTCAGCTTTTTGTACCAGTTTGTCGATACTGAGAATGACATGCAAACTGGTGATCTGGTCAAAGTGACGTTCTACCCGATCCAGCTTTTCTGTGACGTAATCTTTCAGGGCCTGGGTCACTTCGACATGATGTCCACTGATAGTCATTTGCATAGGCCTTACCTCTTCTCTCATGATCGGGTCGATTCCGGACCCCTTTACGGTGATAATTCCATGTAGCCACATGGAATATCTTGCTTAAGATCAATGTAGCACATCAGATCAGTCGTTTTCGCTCATTGGAGGGCGCAATATTTAAGGACTCTCTGTATTTGGCGATGGTTCTTCTGGCCACGCTGATGCCCTGTGCCTCAAGCAGGTCAGCAATTTTGTTATCGCTGAGGGGTTTACGAAGATCTTCCTGACCTACCAGTTTACGAATCATGGCGCGTATGGCTGTGCTGGAACATTCTCCGCCGGTGTTGGTGGCCACATGGCTGGAGAAGAAATACTTCAGTTCATAAAGCCCGCGAGGGGTGAGCATAAATTTTTGTGTGGTGACACGGGAGATCGTCGATTCGTGCATACCGACTTCCTCTGCGACATCACGGAGTACCAGCGGCTGCATAGATTCAGGTCCATCTTCAAGAAAACCGCGTTGATGCTCAACGATACAATGAGCGACTTTCAGTAAAGTTTCGTTGCGGCTTTGCAGGCTTTTGATGAACCAGCGTGCCTCTTGTAAGCTGTTTTTCAAGTAGTTATTGTCACTGCTTGAATCGGCGCGACGAATCAGGGAGGCATAATTGGTATTGATACGCACCCGGGGGGCGTGATCTGGGTTGAGTTCAACGACCCAACGCTGGTTTTTTTTGCGAACGATGACATCAGGTGTTACGTAGTCGGTATCGCTACCGTAGCCCAGGCGAGAACCGGGGACGGGATTCAGGCTCTGTATGGCGCGAATGACTTCACGCAACTGCGATTCCTGCAATTTGAGTTTGCGTTGCAGGGTGGGGTAATCGTGTTGCGCCAGGATACTGAGGTATTCGCGCACCAATTCGATCGCCTTTTCCCGCCAGGGTTGGTTATCAGGCCATTGACCCATTTGGATGAGCAAGCATTCCCTTAGATCACGAGCACAGACCCCCGGGGGATCAAACTGTTGTATGCGGTGCAGCACAGCTTCAATTTCTGCATCATCGAGATCCTCATTGGCATACTCATGCGGTAGGGTTTCTCGAATGTCCTGAATATCAATGGTCAGGTAACCTCGTTCATCGACGGCTTCAATCAAGGCTTCAGCAATACGACGATCAAGCTCACTAAATGGGGTGAGGTTCAACTGCCAGATTAAATCAGCATGTAGGGTGGGGGCTATGGCATTGCGCGCCTCCAGCAGGTTTTCATCCTCGTCATCGCCGCCACTGCCTAGCCCGGTTGTTGATGTTCCGCTAAAAACATCGTCCCAGACTGTATCTACGGGTAACTGATCAGGTATGGACTCATTAGCTTGAATGTCCATCGGAGAGTCTCCCGCATTGGCTTGCTGAAGTGCCAGCTCACCCGCAGCGTAATCAATCTCGATGTCATGCGTCTCGGTTTCATGATCGTTATCATCCCCTACTTCCAGCAGAGGGTTAGCCTCTAAGGCTTCCTGAATCTCTTGTTCAAGTTCCAGCGTTGACAGCTGTAATAGTCGTATAGCTTGCTGCAGCTGCGGTGTCATCGTCAGATGTTGACCGATTTGAAGCTGCAGAGAGGGTTTCATGCCCACATTCATTCCTCGTTACATCGTCACCTTGCGAAAGGCGTGCCATTTTTTGATTATAGCGTATTGAAAAGCCCTGCCAAGGAATAAAGCCTTTAGCTTGACAAGCCGGCCTCTGCTCATCAACAATTCAAAGTTCAACCAAAGGCCATGTATCCGGAGCCACCCTTTTCGGATTATGGACCTACAGGCAGTCCCCGTTGAGGTTCAGCGACCCGCTGGATACTCACAGCGCTACTCGATAACTGCATCAACAAGCGCAGTGCGGGAGCGGCCCGACCCGGCGTACTGAAGTGGCGGGAGATGCCAGCATACGGTCATGATCTTGTCGTGGCCGAATTACGTTATAGGCGAGGGTGCGTCTGTGGAACTTTTATCTGGTGGTGAGATGCTTGTCCGCGCATTGGCGGATGAGGGTGTGGAGCATATTTTTGGTTATCCGGGCGGTGCTGTTCTGCACATTTATGATGCCCTGTTCAAGCAGTCAAAATTACGTCATATCCTGGTTCGTCATGAACAGGCTGCGGGTCATGCAGCGGATGGTTATGCGCGAGCAACGGGCAAGCCGGGTGTGGTCTTGGTCACTTCGGGGCCAGGTGCAACTAATACAGTGACTGCTATTGCTACGGCTTATATGGACTCCATTCCTATGGTGGTCATTTCAGGTCAGGTAGCCACAAATCTGATCGGCGAAGATGCGTTTCAGGAAACCGATATGGTGGGAGTTTCTCGCCCCATCGTAAAACACAGTTTCCAGGTGAGGCGTGCTGAAGAAATCCCCACCATTATCAAAAAAGCATTTTATATTGCTTCGACAGGGCGCCCGGGGCCCGTTGTGATTGATGTGCCTAAGGATTGCACCAATCCTGCAGAAAAGTTTCCGTATGAGTACCCGCAAAAAGTCAAAATGCGTTCTTACACGCCGGTAACGCGAGGACATTCAGGACAAATTAAAAAAGCAGTCGATGAAATGCTGCTGGCTAAACGCCCCGTCATTTATGCAGGTGGTGGTGTCATTCAGGGCGAAGCTTCGGCTTTGCTAGCTGAATTGGCACATAGTCTAAACTTTCCGGTGACAACTACCTTGATGGGCTTAGGTGGATTCCCTGGTACGGATAAACAGTTTCTTGGCATGCTGGGCATGCATGGGACCTATGAAGCCAATATGGCCATGCACCATACGGATTTAATTCTGGCCATAGGAGCGAGATTTGATGATCGTGTGACCAACAATACACGTAAATTTTGTCCCCATGCCCGTATTATTCATATTGATGTTGATCCCGCTTCCATTTCAAAAACCATACGCGTTGATGTTCCTATCGTAGGGGCGGTTGAGCCCGTGCTGCAGGAAATGCTAGGGCTATTACGGCAGGATGATGCTCGCCCTGATGCTGAGGCTATCAGCTCGTGGTGGGCGCAAATTGCTGAATGGCGAGCTTTTCATGGTTTACGTTATGAAACCTCGCCAGACCAAATCAAGCCGCAACAGGTGATTGAAATGCTGTACAAAGTCACGGAGGGTAAAGCCATCGTGACTTCGGATGTCGGTCAGCATCAAATGTTTGCAGCGCTTTATTACAAGTATGATCAACCTCGCCAATGGATTAATTCGGGTGGGTTGGGCACCATGGGTTTTGGCTTGCCCGCCGCCATGGGGTGTATGCTGGCTCGCCCAGGTGAGACGGTTGCCTGTGTGACGGGCGAAGCTTCCATTCAGATGAATATCCAGGAGCTATCGACGTGTCTGCAATATGACATGCCTGTCAAGATCATTACCTTGAACAACCAGGCCTTAGGCATGGTAAAGCAGTGGCAAGACATGGTTTATGACGGTCGCCATTCACATTCCTATATGGAGTCATTGCCTGACTTTGTGAAGCTGGCGGAGGCCTATGGTCATGTCGGCATGAAAATTACCGCAGGTGAAGATCTTGAGGGCTCTATGCGTGAAGCCTTTGCTCTTAAGAACCGACTGGTATTTATGGATATTCATGTGGATCCCTCTGAGCATGTCTATCCTATGCAGGTGCGAGATGGATCGATGCGGGATATGTGGCTGAATAAGACGGAGCGCACCTGAGATGAGAAGAATCATTTCCATATTGCTTGAAAATGAAGCAGGGGCTCTGTCACGAGTGGTCGGTCTTTTTTCACAGCGTAATTACAACATTGAAAGTCTGACGGTGGCCCCGACCGATGATGCCACCCTGTCACGGTTAACCCTGACCACGGTGGGAGATGAGCAACGAATAGAACAGATAACTAAACAACTCAATAAATTAGTTGAGGTTGTTAAGGTTGTTGACTTGACGGAAGGGGCTCATATTGAGCGCGAGCTCATGCTTATAAAAGTAAAAGCTACCGGTGCTTTGCGTGCGGAAATCAAGCGGACTTGTGATATCTTTCGCGGGCAGATCGTTGATGTCACCCCCAGTGTTTATACCTTGCAGTTGGCGGGTACGTCCGACAAACTGGATGCATTTATCGAGGCATTGTCGGAGACGGTCATTCTGGAGGTGGTACGCACTGGAGTGTCCGGCATTGCCCGGGGTGAAAAAGTACTGAGTGTCTAAATGACGGCACTAAATGCCGATGAACTATGAAAAAGTGGTCAGCTTGTTGACCGAACGTTAAGGGGTTATACCATGCAAGTGTATTATGACAAAGATGCCGATCTATCTATCATCCGTGGCATGAAAGTCACGATCGTAGGTTACGGATCGCAGGGCCATGCTCATGCTCAGAATCTGCGCGATTCAGGTGTCGACGTTACGGTAGGTTTGCGTAAGGATGGTGCTAGCTGGTCAAAAGCACAGGCCGCTGGTTTGAAAGTTGCCGAGGTTGATGCAGCGGTTGCCGGTGCCGACCTGATCATGATGCTGTTGCCGGATGAAAACATCCCTCAGGTTTATGCTGAAAGTGTGGCGCGTCACGCCAAGCAGGGAGCTGTGCTGGCGTTTGCTCACGGTTTTAATGTTCACTACAATCAAGTGGTCCCTCGTGCGGATCTTGACGTGGTCATGATTGCTCCCAAAGGCCCTGGTCATACCGTGCGCTCTGAGTATCTGCGGGGCGGTGGTGTTCCTACCTTGATCGCTGTTTATCAGGATCGCAGTGAGCGTGCCAAGGATGTCGCTCTATCCTATGCGGCAGCTAATGGTGGTACCAAGGGTGGCGTGATCGAAACTAATTTTCGTGAAGAAACCGAGACGGATCTGTTTGGTGAACAGGCCGTGCTTTGTGGCGGAGCCGTTGAATTGGTCAAGGCCGGTTTTGAAACCCTGGTAGAAGCAGGTTATGCACCAGAAATGGCATATTTCGAGTGTTTGCATGAGCTTAAGCTCATTGTTGACCTGATGTATGAAGGTGGTATCGCTACGATGAATTACTCCATTTCTAATAATGCAGAGTATGGAGAGTACGTGACAGGGCCTCGTGTTATTGCTGATCAGGCGCGTGCAGCCATGCGTGAATGTCTCAGTAATATTCAAAATGGCGAATATGCCAAGCGTTTCATTCTGGAAGGTAAGACCAATTACCCTGAAATGACCGCACGACGTCGTTTGACCGCAGAGCATCCAATCGAAGTCGTGGGAGCCAAATTGCGCTCCATGATGCCTTGGATTTCCAAGAATAAGCTGGTGGATCAAACGCGTAACTGATGTACGGATGGTCGCTTCAAGGAGAAGTCGTATGGTTGAGCAGCCTGAAGAACACGATGAGCACAGCGGCTTAACCTTTGAGGTTGAGGAAGAAGATCAGGTAGAAGGTGGACGCAAGGTACGTAGTAAAGGCATCTACCTTTTACCCAATCTGATCACCACAGCCGCCTTGTTTTCAGGCTTTTATGCCATTATAGCGGCCATGAAGGGCGTTTATGACAAGGCGGCTTTGGCTATATTCGTGGCGGCCTTGTTTGATGGCATGGATGGTCGTGTCGCTCGTATGACCAATACGCAAAGTGCTTTCGGTGCTGAATACGATTCACTTTCTGATATGGTTTCTTTTGGAGTGGCTCCTGCGCTGATCATTTATTGCGATAGCTTGCAGTACTTGGGCAAGCTGGGCTGGGCAGCTGCTTTTGTCTATGCGGCAGCTGCTGCGTTTCGTCTGGCCCGCTTCAATGTCCAGATTGGCCATGTAGATAAACGTTATTTTATCGGGTTGGCCAGCCCTTTAGCGGCCTCTGTGGTTGCCAGT
>JAJZHP010000174.1 GCA_021804355.1 Pseudomonadota bacterium
GTGCGGCAATTGCTGGCCGGGAAGTATGTTCAGAAGGAAAAGAAGCGGTGCAGAATCACAAGGATCCAGGTAGGGGCGGAGGGCTCCGAACCGGCTGTGGTAACACGGCCCACGCTTGGTGAGACCGAGGTAAGTCGTGGTGGTGGCAACACCCCTGCGCTCTGGTCGTTGACCCAAGAAACCCCCGCTACAACGTCGCAAGGCGTTTAGCGGTGGGAGACTTCATTATCAGCTATGCTCATCTAAGCGGAATGTCAAAGCACAGTACAGACTTGTTATTTCAATGTCAGGTGAACAACTAGATCAGAATATTGGCTCAACACGCCATCAGTCGTTAGTAAATAGGCCGGCAACGACAAGGCTTGTGATATTAACAAACGGTCAAAGGGGTCTCTGTGATGCCAGGGAAAATCAACCAGCGCATAACAACACCCTCCTAGCACCGGCAACTCAGTAAACCCGGTATCAAGAGCAAGTTGATGAATATCCTCAGGATTAAAATCAAAATTCGCACGATTTAATGACCGTTTGATCGCCACTTCCCAAATACTGGCTGAACTGAAATAAACCGTATTGTTCGGGTCAGCTAAATCCGTAGCCACTTGTTTCGGCAAACGCTCAGGTGCTAATAATGCCGCCAACAATATATTGGTATCCAGTAAATAGACGTGTGCAGTCATTTAGTTGGCTCAAACATATCGGTTATTGCCGCAGCCTCTAAATGATCAAAGTGCTCAGGGAACGTGAACTGCTGCTTCCCTAAGCCCAACTCTCGCAATGGCTTGTTGCTGCCCGCTAACGCAACTAAGCGCGCCACCGGCTTACCAGCACGGGCAATCACAATTTCCTCGCCTGCCTCTGCCTGCTCGACAAATCGAGAAAAATTGGTTTTAGCTTCATGGATATTAACGGTTTGCATGGTGCGTCTCGGTTTTATTGAGTGGACTAATGTTAGTCCGAATAAGTTTTTTCAACAAGAACTTCGTACATTATGCAAAATTGTAGACTCCGCCGACTCTAGAAAATTTCAGCCATATATTACCTCAACGTAGCCAGGCAATCGCTTGCTTACAGCCCATCAACAGGGACATGCTCCTGCTCAAGATGGTGTCCCTTCATCCTTTGAGGAGACTTCATTATCCAGAATTGCAGCTCCCATGAACCGCTGTCCATACTCGTCGGCAAGCGCATGGCATCAAGCCTAGCCAAAGTGCCGTTATCAGTTCTGTTTGAAATCCGCACCAATCGCCAAATCGTTTCAGTGTTAGCGGCTGTGTAAAACCGCCTGATTCTGCAGCGTAATTTTGCCGGTATAAAACTGCCCCTATGGCGCGAGTGGCCTGGAGGCATGCGGCACAGCGATAAAGTCGGGCGGTAGGGTGTTGGTGACTGCCAAGAAACGTTGCACCCTACCGCGTCTCCTTGCTCTTCCTAGCATGCCATAAATCCGGTCAACAGCAAACGAGCAGCACACACCTTGGCTGGCTCAACATATTCGCCTATCCATAACAGATAAAAAACGCGGGGAAATAATCTTCGTGTCTAAACGGCTGAAAGCATGAAAGCTGCAGAATCAGGCGGTTTTATACCTGTATTAACACTCGTTTGCGATGAAGAGCCAATTTCTTTCAAAATCAACATGTTACGCATTATATTGGCGGAGGCGGTGAGATTCGAACTCACGGAAGGCTCTCACCTTCGTCGGTTTTCAAGACCGATGGATTAAACCACTCTCCCACACCTCCAAACTGTTACCTCCAGCCCTGAGATGACCCAACCACTCCCAGCGATTACGGCAGTGATTCCTTACGGCATGCGGCCATCTACTCAATCAGACGTATCTGATGCACAATGACAACTTGTGCGGCGCTGAATGATACTGCAGAGGAAGCCATTTGGAAAGTCAGATGCAACTGGCAATTTTAGTAACAGCAGCTCCAGGAACGCCTATGGGGGACCATGCCTTGCCCTTTTGTCAGGCTGCCGTCAGTCAGGGGCATCGTATTGTTCGTGTTTTCTTCTATGGTGAGGGGGTCTATCATGCTTCAGGCTTGCGCTCCCCTCCTCAGGATGAGCGTGATGACCTGCCAGGCTGGAAAGTGCTGGCCGATCAAGACATCGAGCTTTGTGTATGCATTGCTGCCGCCCTGCGCCGTGGTGTCCTCTCTCGCGAAGAAGCTGAGAGACATCATCGTCTCGGGCATAGTCTGGCACCCGGGTTCGTGCTCGGGGGGCTAGCCCTGCTGGCCGAAGCTTACCAACTGGCCAGCCATCGCCTGCATTTTGGTTCGTCATGAAAATTCTGCTTATGCTACGCCAATCACCTTATGCCACGCTGGCCCTGCAAGAGGGTTTGGATATGGCCTTGATTTTGGCGGTCATGGGCTATGCCGTCAGTATTTGTTTAAGTCAGGAAGCCTGCTGGCTACTGCAGGAAGGACAAGATACCACTTTAGCAGGTCGTCGTGACCTGTACCGGCTACTTGCTTCGCTCCCCCTGTACGACATCCAGCATTGTTATGTAGAGGCCGAAGGCTGTCCCCTGCGTACTTTACCTGCCGCCTGGCAAGCCTTAGGCCCTGAGCAACTGCAAGATATCCTTAGCGAACAACAGGAGATCATTTACTGGTGAGCACTCTGTATATTAAA
>JAJZHP010000084.1 GCA_021804355.1 Pseudomonadota bacterium
GTTTGCGTGGCTCGTGCATGATAATTAGGCGCTACCTCAACGTACAAATTCTGATGTCGACACTGGCCGTGTTGGTGACATTGTTTGTAGTTATTGCTGGAAGTCGCATCATCAAATATTTCTATTTAGCGACTCAGGGGCGGCTGGATGTTGATTTGTTGATGTCGCTTTTGATGTACCAATCCCCGGCATTTCTGGAGTTTATCCTTCCGCTCAGTTTTTTTATAGGGGTTATGCTGAGCATGGGACGTATGTATATCGATAATGAAGTGACGGTATTGGCGGCTACGGGGTTTGGCCCAGATCAATTAATGCGTAGCATGTTGCCTGTCACGCTGGGTATGCTGCTGGTATCAGCCTTGATGACCCTTTATGTGACGCCACGCAGCAATTACCGTGCTGAGGAGTTGTTTGCCGAGCAGGCAGCACGCAATACATTCGAGGTGCTACGCCCCGGAGTCTTCCAGCCTTTGGATAACGGTCAGGTTCTCTATGTGCGTAGTGTCAGTGAAGATAAGCGTCGCCTGCAGGATGTTTTTGTTTATGGGGCCCAAGGGTCGGGTCAACGAGGTAGTACCGAACTGAGAGCTTCTCGCGGCTATTTGCAGAATGACCCCCATACAGGCGCTCGTTATTTGACCTTGGAACATGGCGAACGTGATGAATTAGTACCTGGGCACCAAAAATTACAACGCATCCGGTTTGATACCTACTCCTTATTGCTGACCGAGGCTCCCCCAAAGGCGGTGACCATGGTCAAGACCTTGACCGGTCGCCAGCTTCTGCAGCATAGGGATATTCTCAACATGGCGGAGCTGTATTGGCGACTTTCCCTGGTGATACTGGTCCCTGTGGTGGCCATATTAGCCTTATCCCTAAGCAGAGTTAACCCACGTCAGGGAAGGTTCCTGAAGTTACTGCCCGGAGTGCTTCTCTATTTGAGTTATATTGTAGCTTTGTTGCTGGTCAGACAGTCTTTTGAAAAACATCACGCCACGCTGATGGTGTTTGTAGAAGTGCATATAAGTTATGCAGTCTTATCCCTGGTCCTGCTTTTCCAACGACCACTACAACTGGCATGGCAACATCAGCAAGCGAGGTTTGAACAACGATGACGACTGCCTTGAGGGATAGCCGTACCCCCTCCCAACGTGATCTGCTCTACATGTTGCTCTATGCCATGGTTTTGGTGGCTCTGGCCTGGATGCGCCCTTTGGCTCTACCGGATGAAGGCAGATATGGTGATGTAGGGCGTTGGATGCTGCGCTCAGGGGACTGGTTAACGCCTCGTATTGATGGGCTGCCATTTTTTCATAAACCCCCTTTACTCTACTGGCTGGAAGGCATGGCCATGGGCTTGGCGGGCGTACACCCCTGGGTGGCCAGGCTAGTTCCCGCCGTACATGCATGGTTGATGGTACTGGCAACGCAACGCTATACCTTACGTTATCTGGGCCGGGCCGTGGCCGACCGCGCGGCTCTGATGTTAGGGGCCAGCATGTTGGTCTTGGGGGGAGGCGACTACATCAATTGTGACATGGTTGTTGCCACATGGATAAGCATTTGTATTATGGCTTTCGCTGCTGCACTGCAAAGTGAGGGGCGCGACCGTAGACGATTAGGTTGGTTGGGATTTGTTGCAGGGGCCCTGGGCCTTTTGAGCAAAGGGTTGATTGGTGTGGCACTCCCGGGGCTGGTCCTGCTGCTATGGCTGATACAGGAACGACGCTGGTGGTCCATGCTACGGTTGCCCTGGGTGACGGGCATGGTAGGGTTCTTAATCGTGGGGCTGCCCTGGTTTGTGTTGCTGGAGCATCGTTACGGTGGATTCTTTCATTATTTTTTTATAGAGCAACAATTTACCCGGTATGTAGGGACAGGATTCAATAACCGCCAACCCTGGCCTTTCTATATCCTCTGTTTAGCGATCTTATTTTTTCCCTTCAGCACCTTGATAAGATGGCGAGCGCCCATGGCTGTCATGGCTCGTGGGCAGCTGGCTACTTGGCGCTTGGCATGGATATGGCTACTATGTATTCTGGTTTTTTTCAGTATTCCTGCGTCTAAACTGGTTGGCTATATTCTGCCGGTTATGCCGGCTCTGGCGATACTGGCCGCCTTGGCCTGGCCGCAGGTACATGCGCAGCGAACAACGCGCTGGCTGGTGCTGCTGGGATCGCTACTACTGGGTACTGTCCTGGTAGTATTAGGCGCCTGGACATGGCCATCATTATCCCTGCCCTGGACGGTACGTGCACTGGCGATAGGTGCGGGCCTGCTATGGTTAGGAGGGGTATTAATGAGTCGTTGGCTGGTTCCGGGTAAATTGCTTATGCTCTGGGCCGTTCAATCCATCATGACCCTGGTAGCGGTTAACGCCGGTGTGGCCTTTCAGTCCACAGCCAAAGGCAGCTTGATGCTGGCGGAGTATATCAAGCAGCATGATCCACACCCTTACGTGATTACCTACGCCGGATACCCCTTTGATCTGCCTTTCTATCTGGATACGCGGGCGGTCCTGCCTACGCTGGGAGACTGGAAGGAGCGTTTAACCTATGTCAGGGATGATGGTGATCAGCAATTGATTGATGGTCTGGCGTTTGAGCCAGCGGCGGGGAGAGTTTTGCTTGAGAAGTCTGCACTGGATAGTTTGAGCCGACAGTACCCGCATGCATGGTTGGTCACGCCTGCTAATTTGCAGGATGAGCGTGTTGAGCGTTTATATATAAAGATCCATGTGATGGGGCGATGGGCGGTATGGCGACTTAAGGCAGAGGGAGCTTAGGCAATTCGTGTGTCAGCATGGCTAAGCCATCGATAAGATAGCGTTGCGCCTGATGGTCATTCATACGGACCAGCAGCCTGACCAGTTCAGCGTAAGTCTCTGGGTCACGGCGCAGTGCCACGGCTGATTCAAAATAATCGCGCGCCTGGCTAAACTGACGATTTTGCAGACAAAGTCGGCCCAGTGCACGCATAAGCCCGGCATGATGAGGGGCCTTGCCTAACCAGGATTCAGCAAACCGCAAGGCAGCTTCCGGATGCGAGCTGATGGTACAACCGTAGATGTCTACCAACTCATCCTTGATGGAGAGACTCAGACGTTCCCGTAAGAGTAACTCAGCCGTATCATGATCATTGAGCTGCAGCAGTCCCCGGGCATAACTGGCGGTGATGTCGGCGTGATCGCGTAGTTTACGCGGCAAAGCCATAAAATAGTCGCGTAGTCGCTTAAGCGTGTAGGCTTGATTGATGACGGTGCCGCTGGCGGCAATATGTGCAAGTACCTGGCTATGTGCATGTCTTTCCAGAGTCCAGGCAGCATCGTCCTGACGACGGGCTCGCTGTCTCAGAATAGGTAGCAAATCAGCGAGCTCTCCCCAGAGTCCTAGCTGGGCTAGCACGCGCAGGAGCAATTTAATGGCTTCCACATCACTGGGATAGTCCTGACGCAAGTGACGCAGCGCTACCGCAGCCAGTTCCCATTGATCCGAATCAATCAGTAAGCGAGCTCTGGCCAGACCTACCGGTAGTCCCAAACCGCCGCTTTGAGCTAATTGCAGATAATGCTGGGAGCGTTCGTAAGCATGCAGATGCTGTGCAGCCCGAGCCGCTGCCAGGTAGGCAGGTAAAGGATATTCAGCCAGACTGGCTGCTGAAAACAGGTGGCGCTCGGCTTTTTCCCAGGCGCCTGATTCCAGTTCAGAGGTCCCCTGCGAGAGCAGCTGAGCACTTCGTTGCTGGCGACGCCGACGTGACCAGCGTGACATCCATGCCGGGAAATTCACCAAATGCAGCAGTAGTTGCAAGGTCACAAAGAGTAGCAAGGAAGCTACGACCACCAGGGTAAGCGCTGTCCACAAGCTGGTTTCCAGTGCACTTCCTTGCCAGCTAATCAGTACATAGCCTGGATCTTCCAGCATGGCCAAGCCTAGGGCGCCACCACCGACCAGCGCTAAGAGACCGAGCAGCCAAGCACTTCTCATGGTGTGTTCTGCCCGAGTTGCAGATTATGCAGAGCTTGCAGTGAGCGATCCAGGTTGAGTTGTGGAAAAGCGATAGATAGAGTCATCAGCGATTGTACTTCCTTGTCGATAGCCAGATAGGACCCTTGGTCATAAAGTAAGGCATGTTGGCGTAATAACTGTGCTATATCAGACAAGGCTTGCTGATAAATAACATTTTGTCGGTGTAATAAAGCCCAGGTAGCCTGATCCAGCAAGGCTTGCTCATGCCACTTCAAGGCTTGTTGCTCCCAGGCATCAGGCAAGGGGCCTGGATCGCGGGAGACATGACGTAAGCTGATCAATTGGCTGAAATGTATCATGCCTTCTTGCCACAGTTGCCTCCAGCCCTGGTTTTCAGGTAAGGGCGTTGTCCTTGCGAGGGGGGGGGAAGCGACACGCACTGGAGCAGGCTGCATGGGTAGTTGCTGCAGGCGTAAGGCGATGGCATGCAACCGCAGATAAGTCCCTGGAATATCCAGCTGGGCAGCACTTTGTACGCTCAGTAAGTCCTGAGCCAGGGCATTACGCAAAACAAGGCTGTGCTCATCTCGGCTGTTGGCAGCTAGGTCATCAGCATGGTGTAACCAGGGTAGGACATCAGCAGGATTGCGACCCAACATCAGCTGTTGCTCAGCGATGTGTAAATCATAGCCAATTTCAGCAAGCAGCCAGCGTTCACGCAAGCTGGGGTCAGTTTGGACCTGATGCAACAGGGTCATGGTGTGTAGGGTGTCCTGTGACTCCACCCTCTGTAAATGTTCCAGACGCTGGTCCAACTGTATCGTTGAAGATTGCAAGTTTTTGAGCCAGGGCCATCCATAAACGATAGCTAGGTAGATGCCCACTAACTGAGCCAATATCAGCAAACTGAACATGAAACGACGAAGAGCCAGCATGCGCTATTAACCTCCTGTGGTTTCGGTGACGTCAAGGCGTTTTGCCTGCCATGCAAGAACAGCGCGTACCAAGTCCATATCCCTGACACCTTCAGAGGTCCAGATGTGCTGGGCTCCAGCTTCCTTAGCCATGGCGTACAGTCGAGAACTAACGACCAAGAGCCAGGGTTCAGACCAGTGAGGACCCGCAATGGCTTGCCAGTGCAGCAATGATTCGCCGCTGGTCAGTATAACCAGATCTGCTCTGCGCTGGGAGAGTAATGCCTGCAAGCGTACGCGCGCAGTTTCAGGGAGTACACGCCGATATACCTCCAAATAGCTGACTTCACTGCCGCGTTCTTTCAGGCGATCAGCAAGTAATTCTCGCCCACCCTGACCGCGCACAATCACCACACGCTGTTTCACGTTAAGCGCGGGCATGTCCAGCAAACCCTCACTATCTGCTTGTCCTGGGACCTCGGCACGTACGCCTCTTTGCTCCAGCAGAGCTGCGGTGCCTATCCCGGTAGCTAGAAATTTCAGCGTATGGAGTTGATCAGGCCAGAGGCGCCGGATGAGGGGCCAGCCGCAAATCACAGCAGATTTGCTAATAAAAATCACTGTATCGGGTTCACGTTGTTGGATCGAGTCATCGACGGACGGACAGCAAGGTATGATTTCAAGCAAAGGAATATGTTCGCAGTAGGCACCTTGGGCTTCGAGTTCATCAACCAGTCTCTTGCCCTGATCCTGCGGACGAGTCACCAGAATGCAACATCCTTGTAAGGGCTTATCAGTGCTCATGCAGGGCTCTCAGTATGTCACCTGCGCCCTGCTCCAGCAGGGCCTGAGCAACCTGACGGCCCAAGGATTCCGCGGCCAAGTGATGGGCTCGGGCTTCAGCCCTTAATATCTTGCTGCCATCCTGGGAGCCGACCAGGCCTCGTAGCCATAGTTGTTCACCTTCGGGTTCAGCAAAACCGGCTATCGGAACCTGACAACCTCCTGAAAGTGTCAGGTTCATGGCGCGCTCAGCCTGAACCTGATACCACGTGGCCGGGTGTTGTAGAGGCTGCAGCAGTGCTAAAAGCTCATGATCATCCTGGCGGCATTCAATACCGACAGCCCCTTGCCCAACAGCGGGAAGTAGGGTGGCGGTATCCATGCGTTGACGTATACGATCCCCGAGGTTTAATCGAACCATGCCCGCAGTAGCCAGTATGATGGCGTCATAGTCGCCGGCATCGAGTTTAGCCAGCCGGGTGTTGACGTTACCACGTAAATCATGGATGACGAGATCAGGACGCAAGGCGCGCAACTGGCACTGGCGACGCAGGCTGGAAGTACCGACGATAGCTCCTTGAGGAAGCTCAAGAACATGCTGGACGTGATGGCTGATCAGGGCGTCACGCGGGTCTTCGCGCTCACAAGTGACAGCCAGCATTAAACCTGCGGGGAACTCCATGGGTACATCTTTCATGGAATGAACGGCCAAATCAGCCTTTCCTTCTAATAAGGCATGCTCCAGCTCTTTGACGAACAGGCCTTTGCCACCAACCTTGGCCAGTGGGGCATCCAGAATGCGATCCCCCCGCGTCGTCATGGACAGCAATTCAACCTGCAGTCCAGGATGAGCCCTTTGCAGGCGAGCTTGCACATGCTCGGCTTGCCATAAGGCAAGAGGGCTCTTACGGGTGGCAATCTTCAGGCTTCGTTTCACAGCTAGGCTCAAACTTGCGGCTACAGTCGCTAGCTTATCCCAAAATCATGCTGCCGGCGATGTCAGTTACCATAGACGATGGTCGTCACATCGGTAATGATGCCCAAAACACTGGTAGTTTCGATATCCACATGATGGATATGGGCGATGCCTCCGTTTTGTGCAGCGGTTTCGATGCTGGCATCACCCTGAGCATACCAGCCGAAGATGGAGCGCATGGTAGAGCGGCCAACCTTGTTGGGTCGTTCGGTGCTATCGGTAACCAGCATAGGCGTTATTGTGTGTTTATAAGCAAAGCCCGTTACCCCTACGGGGGTATTGGCCATGGCTACGCAGCCGGAAAGCAGCGTACTAACAAGAGCGAGGGCGACTAAATTGCGCAGCATGATGATTACTCCTGGGAGGTTGATGCAGCGGGATGGGAGGTAGAAGGTGTTTTTGACCAAGGCAGATGTATCCAGTCGGCATGCAAGTGTGGAGGTGTAAGCGCATCCACCATCCAGGGGCATCCGTTATAAGTCACCACAGCTTTTTGCTGCACATGATCTGTTAACCAATGAACAATATCACCCCAAACTGCTTCACGGCCAAAATCACTGAGCAGGGCATGTGACATCCCATCATAACGTATGAGGGTCTTGTCCTGGCTACTGGAATTTTGACAAAGAAACTCACTCGAATCGAAGGGGACCAGGTTGTCTTTAGTTCCCTGAAGTATGAGCATAGGTGCTTGAATTTGTGGGGTTTGGTAGCGTATGCGCAGCATGGCATCATATAAGCCATTGACATAGCTTGCAGGCAACCACGTATGGGTGTTGTTGGGATCCTGCATAAAGCGTTCACGGGCTTCTTCGTCAAAGAAAACCTGGTTGACGATAGGGCGCCAGATAGGCAGCAAAGGTAGATTCGGGAAGGTCTCGCCGATCACTTTACCGGACCACATGACCGGTGCCATCAGGGCATGAGGAGCATGCCAACCAAATAGACCCGGATTAGCCCAGACGGCAGGAGCCGATAAAATGAGCCCATTGTTAGGTACGGCATGCTCCAGTTGGGCGAGCAGGACGACGGCCCCTCCCAGGCTTTCTCCCAGCAAATAAACCTGTTTGCCGGGATAACGCTGGCGTGCATCGGCGGCGAGCTGTTCAAGATCGAGCACATATTCATCATAATTGCCGATATAGCCACGACGATGCCCAAAACCACCCGACTGGCCCCATCCTCTCAGATCAATGGCACCCACGGCGTAACCTGCTTCCTGAAGATGCTGAGCCAGGGGGGCATAAAATCCACTGTGCAGGGCCGTACCATGGACGATAAGCACCACTGCTAAGGGCTGACTGAGATTCCACCATTGACCAAAAAGTTGTACATGATCCGGGGTTTCGTAAACGGCAGCTTCAGCACCCGCTGCTACCGTGGGGTGATCGATCATGCCATGACGTACGGGAGGACTGACGCAGGCATTTAGAAGCAATAAGCCGCCAACTACCCAAAGGCGTCGAAAAAACTTGCGCCCTAACATGTTGTTAACCCCCCACGATGACAGGCCCGTGTGGCTTGTTGTTTTTATGATCGTGGCTGATTGTAGGTCAAGGCGATGCCTTTGACTACAGAAGACACGGCATAGCAGGCTTCAATTTGTTGCATCCATGTAAATCCTTATAAACGTTGCATGGTGTCACGCAACTCAGCCAGATGTCGGCGACTGACGCTCAAGCGCTCATCAATACCACGAATCCTGACCTGATACTGGCCTGGAGCAGCCAGCTCAAGACCATCCAAGTAGGTTAGCGAGAGCAGGGCATTGCGGTGGATGCGTATGAACCTTCCACCAAACTCATGCTCAAGATCTTTTAAAGTTTCATCGATCAACACCTCGCCCTGACTATGCCGAACCGTGACATATTTCTGATCAGCCAGGAAATAGCGTATGTCCTCAATGGGAATAAGTTCCATGCCACGATGTGTCCGAGCGGAGATATGGGTGCGTTGCGGAGGGCGCGCAGGCGCATCTTTTAAGCTCTTTAACTGCGCCTGATTGATACCGCCGGCGCGCGCAAGGGCTTCAGAAAGTTGCTCTTTGACGACGGGTTTAAGCAGATATCCTGCTGCTTGTACCTGAAATGCAGCCAGTGCATGCTCATCATAAGCGGTACAAAAAATGATGGCGGGTGGGCAGGGCCGACGTGCCAGATGTTCTGCCGTCACCAGTCCATCCATCACCGGCATGCGCATATCGAGCAAGACTATTTCAGGGTCAAGCTCGTTGACCTTCTGCAAGCAGTCCAAGCCATTTTCGGCTTCGCCCACCACCTGGATATTATCCATTTCGAGCAATAGCCGCGACAAACGTTCCCTTGCAAGACGTTCATCATCACAAATAAGTACTCGCATCTCCTAGGCCCTCCTCAGTGACCTCGGGTGAGTTTTATGGGATAACTTAGATGAGTTATAAATGTATCCCGGTCAGCACTCAATGTCAGTTTAGCTTGTTCCCCGTAATGCGCTCGCAGTCGTTCCCGGATATTATCCAGAGCCATTTGGTGCCCTGAGCGTGGTGTACTGTCGGGCGGAGGGCGAGGATTACGCAGCTCGACCGATAATATACTGTCTGAGTAGTCCAGCGTAATATGTATAAGGCTGGGGTCGTGGCGAAGTTCTACACCATGGTAGATAGCGTTTTCCACGAGGGGTTGCAGTGTTAACAAGGGTATGCTGATTTCTTCAGGGACATGCTTGAAGGTCCATTCGACCTGGAGACGATCTCCCAGTCGTAGGGCTTCGATATTGATATAGCCCTGGCATAAATCAATTTCTTCGCTCAAGGGGACGACTGCAGATTCTCGCAGGGTGGCTCGGAATAAATTGGATAAATCCTCAATGGCATGTTCAGCCTTGTCAGGATTGGAGGGTATCAGGCTGGCTATCAGGTTCATGCTGTTGAACAGAAAATGAGGGCGTATGCGACTCTGCAGGGCTTGAAGCCGGGCTGACAATTCAGCTTGTTGATTGCGGCGCAATTGATCAGACAAGTAGAGGTAACGCAATAAAATGCCACCTAGGATGGCGGCTATCAATTCATTTCGGAGCATCCAGGCTCCACCATGAGGACGATAATCCGAAGTGTCTGCAAAGACTAACGAGGGTAAAAGCCACCAAGTCAGCATGCTCAGGACGGCAACCGAGGCGAGTACAACCACGTAGCTCATGGCAGCACCTGTTGCCGCCGGAAGGTGACGCAACCAGCGACGTGTCTGGTCGAGAGCCCAGGCAGCCATGACGACGGCTAAAACGACAAACATGGCTGTTTCGCCAAGTTCCAGCCAGGGGAAGGGCCAGAGGGTCAGGGTAGAAGCCAGGACCAGGACGATGGCTAGCAGGAGAGCTACCAGCAGGAGACGCACCAGACCAAGTGTATCCTGCCAAAGGGGGAGAAACAGATCATGTTGGCTGTCAGTAGGCATGATAGTCACAGGATATAGCCGACCTTGATTTTGCCCTGCAAGTCAGTATGTGGCAAGGGCTATCGGAAGATGCCTATAAGCATTTTCTTTGGGAGTCAATTGGTTGGTCATGAATGGTCATTATTACATTGTTTTTAATGGTTTTATTGGTGTTTTTTATGGCAATCTTCCATTGAAGATGATTTAATATTCATTGCTTTCTGGGAGTTTTTGAGTTTCCAAGATCATGGATACGCCTGATTTCTTTCGTGGTCGATTAGATGTTAGCGGCTGTGTAAAACCGCCTGATTCTGCAGCGTAATTTTGCAGGTATAAAACTGCCCCTATGTTTCAGTGAGACCTGGCCATTTTGAGAGTGTTGTTTTTGTTAACTCATTGATTTGTAACGGATGGTTTTTTGAAAGTCGTTTTGTAGTGCCATAATATATTGTAACTGACCGAAATTAACCTTGCTTTTGTCATATACTTGTTGCAAGTATATCCGACAAACACGAACCAACAATAAATCCACCGGCGAGGCTTGTATCACCTACCGTCTGGTGCGCAGCGAACGCAGCGGTGGTAAGGTGCGGCAAATCACCTGCCTGAACCTCGGCCGCCATTTTGACGTTGACCCCGAGGACTGGCCGACCT
>JAJZHP010000085.1 GCA_021804355.1 Pseudomonadota bacterium
CTGGATAACCTGAACCAGGATGCACCCAACCCATGAGCTCGTTGCGTGTTCATGAAATTTTTTACTCGCTGCAGGGCGAGGCTCGCACGTCAGGTCGACCTACAGTCTTTGTTCGTCTCACCGGCTGCCCTCTGCGCTGTGTCTGGTGCGACACCGCCTACGCATTTAGTGGCGGCCAACTCATGGAGTATGCTTCGATACTTGAACAGATCAAGGCGCATGAGACGCCCTGGGTATGTATCACCGGCGGTGAACCCCTGGCTCAACCGGGGTGCCTGGAACTGCTAACACAGCTCTGTGACTTAAATTATCAGGTCAGTTTGGAAACCAGCGGGGCGCTGTCCATCGCCGACGTGGACACTCGTGTCAGCCGTGTCATGGATCTTAAAGCGCCCGATTCCGGAGAAGCACATAGAAATCTGACTTCCAATATCCCCTTGCTCACCCCGCATGATCAGATCAAATTCGTATTAGCCTCAAAACACGATTTTGATTGGGCTCTACAACAATGTGAAACCTATCAGCTTTTTAGCCGGGTTAGTGACGTCTGGGCATCACCCGTTCATGGTCAGCTTGACGCTGGCGAGTTAGCCGAGTGGATCCTGGCAAGTCATCGACCTTGGCGTTTGCAGCTACAATTGCATAAAATTCTCTGGAATAATGAACCTGGGCGCTAACCCTTATGAACAACTCTCCTGAACATGCAATCATTTTACTTTCTGGCGGCATGGACTCAGCAACCTGTCTTGCCATAGCTCGATCAGAAGGCTTAGTCTGTCATACGCTGGCGTTTGATTATGGACAGCGCCATCGCTATGAATTGCAGGCTTCTGCTGAACTATCACAGCGTTTAGGTGCAGCCGATCATAAAGTTATCCACCTTGATGTCAGTCCTTTTGCCGGATCAGCCTTGACCGACTCCACCGTAGCTATACCTGAGCAGTCAGGCAGTGCAGCGATACCTGTGACCTATGTCCCTGCCCGCAATACGGTTTTTTTAGCGATGGCACTCGGCTATGCCGAAGTCCTTGGAGCCAGCCAGATCTTTATCGGTGTCAACGCGGTAGACTACTCCGGCTATCCCGACTGTCGACCTGCCTTTATTGAAGCATTTAGTCATCTTGCGGCTCTGGCTACCCGTTCAGGCATCGAAGGCCACCCTATACGCTTGCGTGCTCCCCTGCAGCACCTGAGCAAGGCCGATATTATTCGTCTCGGCCAAGGTTTGGGGATAGATTTTCGGCAAACGGTATCCTGTTATCAGGCGGATACGTTAGGGCGTGCCTGTGGTCGTTGTGATGCCTGTCGGCTACGTCTCCAAGGGTTTAAGGAAGCAGGCATCAAGGATTCAACGAATTATATTTAATTTCAATATATTAAATGACTAAATTAAAGCATTTTGTCATTTTTATAGTGATTGATAATTCGCAAATTTTACAGATGCCAGGGTCATTGCTACACTGGCAGCACGTTGCCTCAGGATGGGTTAAATGGAACATTATCTGGTAATTTCCGCCTTAGGCGAGGACAGAACCGGCATTATCGATGAATTAGCCAAAGCGGCCTCGGAAGCGCGTTGCAATATCGCTGACAGCCGCATGGTAGTCATGGGCTTGGAATTTGCCATTGTCATGATGTTAAGTGGCACCTGGGATGCTATTGCCAAACTGGAAGCCCAACTCCCCGCTCTCGGCCGCAAGCTGGACCTGATTCTCTCCAGCAAACGCACTCAGTTGCGACCAGCTCAAAAAGAAGCCTTACCTTATCATGTGCATGTTATTGCCCTAGACAACCCGGGTATCGTGCACGAGATAGCCAATTTCTTTGCCAGCCAGGGTATTAATATTGAGGCCATGGAGACCAGTACCTATGCAGCTCCTCATACGGGTTCTCAAATGTTTGCTCTGGGCATGACGGTCAATGTGCCGGGACGTGTACATATTGCCAGTTTACGCGAATCCTTTATGGTATTTTGTGATGATCGCAATCTCGATGCCATGATTGAACCTTTTAAAGCCTGAAGTCCACGGAGGACACTGTTTATGACCGTCTCAATCGGAGCAGCAGTACCTGAGTTCAGACTGCCTGCAACCAACAATAAGCAGGTTCTTCTTTCAGCTTTACGCGGTTACCCGGTCGTAATTTATTTTTATCCGAAAGATGACACACCTGGTTGTACGCTCGAAGCCAATGAATTTAAGGAGTCCTACCAGGAGTTCAAATCGGAACGCTGTGTATTACTGGGGGTCTCCCGTGACAGCTTGAGCTCGCATGAAAAGTTCTGCGAAAAATTCAACCTGCCCTTTCCTCTTATCAGCGATACCGATGGCGAGCTATGCAAGTTGTTCGATGTCATCAAGACCAAGATGATGTACGGCAGGGAAACGCAGGGCATAGAACGCAGCACCTTCCTCATTGACAGTGAAGGCGTACTGCGCCAGGAATGGCGTAAGGTTAAAGCCGAAGGGCATGCGGAACAGGTACTGTTTGCCGTTCAAGCCTTAAACCGCCATCAAGCAAGCCTTTGACGGCTATCAGCTCGGGTGGCGGTAACAAAAGTTGGTAGCTTCGACATAGCCATCGATGCTACCACAATCGAAACGTCGTCCTTTGAAACGGTAAGCCAGGACACAACCGCGGCGCGCCTGCTCGGCCAGGGCATCCGTGATCTGAACCTCGCCATTGCGACCTGGCGCCGTAGCGCGCAGAATATCAAAAATATCAGGCGTCAAGATATAGCGACCTATGATGGCCAAATTACTGGGTTCTTGTCCTCGTGCTGGCTTCTCTACCATCTGCTCGATACGATACAGGTCCTCACGCAACGGATCTCCCGCAATCACGCCGTATTTATGAGTTTCCTCCGGAGATACTTCCTCAATAGCCACGATTGAACAACGAAACTGGCGATAGAGCTCTATCATTTGCGCCAGCACACCCTGCCCTTCGCCTAGACAAAGATCATCAGCCAGCAATACGGCAAAGGACTCATCTCCGATCAGGGGCTCCCCGGTCAGGATGGCATCACCCAAACCGCGCATCGCCTTTTGCCTCGTATAGGTAAAGGTAGCTTCTTGCATAATGCTGCGTATGCCGCTCAGATAGGACTCTTTGTCTGTACCTTGAATCTGTGCTTCCAACTCAACATTGATATCGAAGTGATCTTCTAGCGCGCGCTTGCCTCGCCCCGTCACAATCGCCATTTCGCGCAGGCCCGCTTCCAGCGCCTCCTCAACCCCATATTGAATCAGGGGCTTGCTGACGATAGGCATCATCTCCTTAGGCATAGCCTTGGTTGCCGGTAAAAAACGCGTACCATAACCAGCAGCAGGAAATAAACACTTGCGTAACCGCGAGGAAGCACTCATCCAGCACCATCAATTAGCATTTGAGACAGCCATTATACCTCAGATTTCAGAGAACTAACTGGCCAGAATTCGAACACACAGCGTATAACGACGGCCAAGGGTATGGCAAAAAATATCCCCCAGAAACCCCACAGGCCACCAAATATTATGATGGCCACAATGATGGCAATAGGATGCAGATCAACGGCTTCGGAAAATAACAAGGGTACGAGGAGATTTCCGTCGATCATCTGTATCAAACCATGCGCTATCAGGATACGCCAGAACTCAGGGGTCATCCCTCCCCATTCGATAAATGCCACCAGTACCACGGGCACAGTCACCACGATGGCACCAATATAGGGGATAATGACCGACACACCTACCAGAATGGCCAACAACAAGGCATAACTCAGTCCCAATAAATAAAAAGCGATATACGTTGCCGAGGTCACGATAATGACTTCCACCAACCGACCTCGTGTATAGCGATAAAGCTGCTGGTTAATTTCACTGGCTATACGACTTAAGGCAGGGTGATGGCTAGGCAGTCGAGCTGAAAACCAGCGGTGTAGACGATCGCGGTCTTTAAGTAGCAGGAATACCAGAGTCGGTATCAATACCAGGTAGATGGTAAACGTCACAACATGCCCCAGTATGTTGGGTGATAACGCCAATAACCACTGCCCGATATGACCGATCTGCGCCTGAATCACGGCCAACCAACTCTGCACATCCCGATAGGAAATCAAGCGGGGGTAACGCGACGGCAAGCGCAGCAAGGTTTGCTGACTATGCGTCAGCATGATAGGCAAATTACCTGTCAGAGAGATAGCTTGATTCCACAACAGGGGGAGTAGCAAGACTAACATGGCCACCATGGCCCCCAAAAAACTGCTATAGACCAGTAACAAAGCGGGCATCCGCTTTAAGCCCCAACGCATCAAGGTATCGATAGCGCCTTCCAGCAGGAAGGCTATGACCATAGCCGCTAGCAAGGGCAGCAACATGCGCCCCATACCCAATATTGCCACCGTGACCGTCAGGATGATGATGCTCAAAATGATCGCTTGTTCATCTGAAAAATATCGGCTAACAAAATGCTGCCAAAGCTTAGCCATGGGCATGATCTACCTTGATGACATGAAAAAAAATATCTTCTGGACCTACCACCACAGATACCAGCCGATGCCCCGCATGATCCAGATAAAGACGAAAGTCTCGTTCTGAAGCTGGATCTGTCGTACGAAGTTGTATCGAAGCCCCCGGTGGCATTTTCTGCAGCGCTTGCTTAAGGCGCAGCAAAGGCAGAGGACATCGTAGCCCGCGCAGATCAAGTTCCCAACATTCCTCCGAGTTTGACATAAAGATCACACACGCTCCACTGGCAAGAATGCTATCCTATCGCGAACCGACTACCGATTGAAATCTACCTGTTATGCGTGCTTTGCTTCTTTTTACTTTGTGCTTGTTGATTCCCCGCATGGTGGTAGGTGACAGCTCGCTGCCTGATCTGGGCGATCAGACGGCTGCCATTAGCCGTAACGATGAATATCGTCTGGGCAGAGCTTATGAAAGAGCTTTTCGTGGTTCCGTACCCACGTTATCAGACCCCTTGGTTCAAGATTACATTGAGCACCTGATCTACCGTCTGGCGTTTAATACCCCCTTGCCTACCCCTGATCTCAGCATCGTACTTATCGACAGCACCGATATTAACGCCTTTGCCGTGCCCGGTGGTTTTGTCGGGCTTAATGCTGGCGTGTTTTTATACACACGCAGTGAAGCAGAACTAGCTTCCGTCCTGGCTCACGAATTAGGTCACCTTAAGCAACGTCACTACGCCCGTATGATGGCCGATAGCGCCCATGATATGTGGTGGTATCTGGCCGCTATGGCGGCAGCCATAGCCTTGGGCTCCAAAGGCAACGGTGATGCTGGTATGGGAGCTATCGCCTCCACGCAAGCTGCTCTGGCCCAACACCAGTTGCACTACAGCCGCCAATATGAACAGGAAGCCGACCGTATAGGCCTGCAAACGTTGGTCAATGCTCACATTGATCCGAATGCCATGCCCCGTTTTTTTCAGCGCCTGCTGGATGCTACCTCGGGGGGGATCAATATACCCGCCTACTTGCAAGATCACCCTGTGACCTCTTCACGTATCGCTGATACGGCAGCACGAGCTGCCCAGTTTCACGTACATTATCCTGATGACAGCCTGGAGTATGAACTGATACGAGCCAGTGTTGTGGCCTACTATACATCGGATGTCAAAGCAGCGTTGATCCCTCTGCGAGCCACGATTGCCCGTGGTGGACAAGATCAAGACTCCATTCTGGCCCGTTATACGGCAGCCAATTTATTGATGAACACCAACCATCCGCAGGAAGCTGAACCCCTTATCCGTAGTCTGATAGTCAATGATCCGCATCGTATCGCTTATGTTTATACGCTGGGCGAGATTCTGCTTAGTGAAAAAAAATATGATGCTGCTCTTCATCTGCTCAATGATGAGCTCGCCGATAGTCCTACCAGTGTCCCGCTGATGCTGCTGGACGCCCAAGCGTTGACCGATACCCACCAACCCAAGGCTGCTATTGCATTGACGCAGGGCTTACTGGAGGATCGCCCGGATGACACTGATGTCTGGCAAACCTTAGCAGATGCTTATGCTGCCGATAACGATGCCCTGGACCTTTATCGTGCGCGCGCTGAACTTTACTACCTTAATGGGGATGATCGTCATGCGCTGGAGCAAATGCATCTGGGCTTACAAGCAGCTGGCACCAATTATCCGGCAAGAGCACGATTTGAGAACCGTCTCCAACAAATGAATCAGGGTCACCAGGACCTTAAAAACTGAAGGAGTCTCGTGATGGTTACTCTGCAACCCACCTTGACTGAACAAGACAGGCGTTATTTAAATGGGGCAGCCAGGATGCAACGCTTAGGCTATAGCGTGCTCTTTGCGCTATCGCTGACCTTGGTCCTCAGTTATCTATGGATGCTGGATCACCACCCGGCCAGGGTCGATGCCCTGTGGCTCAGCCTGGCCGCAGGACTGCTATGCATGGCAGCTCTTATGGCAGCCATGTTGTGGCGGGAACAACGCTACCTCAGCATAATTGCCCGACTACAACGCGACTTAATACAACACCGTCTACGCGAGAGCGAGATTATACCGAGGGATGTGCGCTCCTAAGCCTTCTGATAGTGTACGGATAATGCCTGCACCATAATCTGCATTTCCTCCACATACGCCTGAGCTTCCTCTTCATCATCTTCGCACAGCGCCATGTCCAAAAAGCATTGCACGGCTTCTGAAACCATCAGGGCAATGCGCGCCAAGCGAGCCTGTGGCAGATGAAAATGCTGCAAAGCCTCAGTCAACACGACCGCTGACCGACGGTTCGACTCATCCAGCAGTTCTTTCAGTCCCGGTGTCGCCCGCAGCAAGGGCAGGATCTTGCGATAACCCGGAGCCATACGGTAAGCCTCATACAGACCCTGCAACAAGTTTCCCCAGTCCTGCTCATGCCCTTGTACAAGGGCTAACTGCTGGCTTAACGCCGAATCAACATCGCGTATTGTTCGCTCAGCCAGAGCTACAAATACAGCGGTGCGGTTCTCAAAATAGTGATAGAGGGTCGCGGCTGGCATCCCGGCTTCTCGAGCTATAGCCAGCATATTGATAGATTCAGCTCCATCACGCTCCAGTAAAGTCGTCGTTGCCGCCAAAATGCGGTCAACACGCTCACGTGCACGCTTCTGTTGAGGCCTGACACGCAGCGAGGTGTCCTCCAGGATATCTATACAGTCAGTCATTCCAACTCCACAAGTTGACACTTATTCATATTTCTGTTGAAGTCACACTACCAATGAAACGCCATGGAGACCAGGATGTCCATGTCCGAAACGACATCAAATCGCCGTCATTTTATCCGAAAAGCCGCCGAACTCGGTTTTTTCGCCGGCACGATCCAACATGCAACCGCTGAACCTTGGTCCAACTGGTCAGGCGGTCAGCGCACACAGGCACAATCCGTGTTTTACCCCAGCAGCGAAGCTGATATCGCCCCTATTATTCACCGAACACAGGGTACTCTGCGTGTCGTCGGCGGTGGACATAGCTTCAGCCCTCTGGTTCCTACCCATGGCTCCATCATGTCGCTAGAAGCCATGAATGGTATGCTGGACCACGACCCCCATAATCTCCAAGCAACTTTTTGGGCGGGCACCCGTATAGCCAGTGCCAGCCCTGCCTTAACCGCTATCGGTCAGGGTTTTTACAATGAAGCCGACATCAACATGCAATCCTTGGCGGGAGCCATCTGCACAGCCACCCATGGAACTGGCCGCCAACTCTCCTGCCTGTCATCCTATGTCACCCACTTGCGCCTGATAACGGCACAGGGTGACGTGATAGATTGTAGTACTGAGCATGATAACGAGCTTTTTCAGGCAGCACGTGTCAGTCTGGGAGCCTTAGGTATCATTACCCGCATTACCACGCGTAACCGTCCTGCGTATAAATTAAAGGAAACCGTCAAGGTCATGAATCTTGATGCTGCCATGTCATGGGTGGATTCCCACAAAGATCGTTATGCCCACATTGAGTTTATGGGATTTCCGCTCGGTAATCGAGCCATTGTTAAAACTCTGGAAGAAACCCAGGAAGCTGACACCCCTGTGCCAACACCCACTATCGATGAAAACAAGTTGCTGGATCTGGCCGCCAATACCGTCCGGCATTTTCCCTGGACCAATACCGGCCTGCAAAAACTCATCGGATTTTTTGTCAGTGATAGCACCCGCGTCGGCCCCTCATGGGCGATCTACCCCAGTGTACGCGCCGTACCCTTTAATGAGATGGAGTATGAACTACCTGCCGAACAAGGGCTGGATGCCTGCCAGGAGATCATAGCCACCATGCGTCGCGAACGCCTGGATGTGTTTTTTCCTCTGGAGTTTCGCTATGTGGCAGCTGATGACTGCTGGTTAAGTCCATTTTATCGCCGCCCCTCCGTGGCTATCTCGGTCCATCAATACTATCGCCAGGACTATCACCCTGCTTTTCGTGTCTTGGAACCGATATTCTGGAAATATCAGGGTCGTCCTCACTGGGGCAAGCTCAACACACTGGGATCACGGCAATTTCATGAGTTGTACCCGCATTTTTCGGATTTTATCCGCGTACAACGACGCATTGACCCGCAGGGCCGGATGTTGAATAGTTATTTACGCCATCTCTTTCAGGCTTAAGGATGACCACTATGCAACGACGCCATTTCATAGCTGGAAGCGCTGCACTGATCGTGGGGACTGCTTACTTACGTCCCCACGCCAAAGGCATGCCTTATGACCGCTATTTTCAGAGGCTTAACCGGTTGCTACAACAGCAAGGGCCAGGACGGCCCGTATGCCTGATCGATGTTTCCAGACTAGACCAGAATATCGAGCTCATAAAAAA
The DNA here is from genome assembly GCA_021804355.1 of Pseudomonadota bacterium. GTDB lineage: Bacteria > Pseudomonadota > Gammaproteobacteria > Pseudomonadales > Moraxellaceae > JABEVH01. Next base: position 8,821 of record JAJZHP010000085.1, read on the forward strand.
AAGCCTCTATCCTGGTCACGCTTTTCGTATCGTTGCCAAGTCATTGCCCAGCATTCCTCTCCTCGCCCGTATCATGAAGGCCATGCCTACCCAACGTTTGATGGTATTTCATCAACCTCAGATTCTGGCCCTGGCACAGGCCTTTCCAAGCAGTGATCTTTTGCTAGGTAAACCCATGCCCATACAGGCGGCATCCACACATTATCGTCAATCTGCCGGGTTAGCATTTGATAGCAGCCGTCAGCTCAGCTGGTTAATCGATACCCGAGAACGAGCTGAACAATATGCCCAACTGGCTCGTAGCTTAGGCATACGCATGCGTGTCAGCCTGGAAATCGATGTAGGACTGCACCGGGGTGGCCTGCAAACGCCGCATGACCTGCAGGCAGTGCTACCGCTACTGGATCAGCCCGACTCACCGCTTCAGTTGGCAGGCATGATGGGTTACGACGCTCAGGTAGGTAAAATTCCATCTATCCTAGAATCGACATCCACGTCCCTGAGAAAGTCTCAAGCGCTATATCAAGGGTTTAAGGATGCACTTTATGCGTGGGCACCTCACTACCGAGAGCAATCGCTCATCATGAACGGGGCAGGCAGCCCAACCTTCAGGCTGCATGATGCACACAGTCCACTCAATGAGGTCTCAGCGGGCTCTGCATTAGTCAAAGCCTCGGACTTTGACCTGGATATCCTGGCAGACCTGCAACCGGCATGCTGGATTGCGACCCCCGTACTTAAAGCATGGACTGGACTCAAATTACCTGGTCCTGACAGCCTGGGTACCCTGTGGAGTTTATGGGACCCCAACCGACAACGAACTTATTTTATTTACGGTGGGGAATGGATGGCGCACCCCGTATCACCTTCAGGCCTGGAAAAAAATCCCTTATATGGATTGTCGAGTAACCAGGAAATGTACAACGGTAGTATGGCCACTCAACTAAAGGTTGATGACCAGATTTTTATGCGACCGACGCAAAGCGAATGGGTGTTGCAACAATTTGGGAGCCTATTAGCCCTTCACGATGATCAAAGCATGACCTCGTGGTCCGTACTCCCCAGCTAACGTTAAAGCAGCCCCTAGCCTGCTCGCAACCTCAGGCTAGGTCAGAACGCTTCGCAGCGGCAATAGCCAACTTCAGGTTTTGCATCGACTGTAAAGCGTCAGGCACAAAAAACACCGGATTTTTACCCTGATAGGGTTTTTTGATCGTAACGATGGCCATCCAGTTAAACAGATAATTAAGGCGAACAATATCTGCAAGTTTGATAATTTCCTCATGGCCCTGCCTGTGAACTATCAGATCCTGATCATGCGTCAGTACGACATCAGCATATTTTTGATAATCCTGCAGAGACCTTACCCAAACCACTATCATCAGCGCTGTCATCGCGCCAGCACTGATATGCAACTTAGGATTTGGGTACAAAGCGGCTGCATTGGAAAGCAGCCCCCAGGTTGACATGAGCACCGAAAGCAGCTTCACCCAACGAGGATTTCTGGATACCTGATTCATGCCTTGCGTCCTACCCCATTTTTACAGTAAACCCAGCTTGGCTAAATGCTGATCTGGCCCTTTTCTTCCGGACATCTGACTTAGAGAATATTCTACTTAATCTAGGTGATCCATGAGAACGAAGAAAGTTGTCAAGAAGGTGAGTCCGTAGTATAGCCGCTGTCGCCTTAGGGTAGGAGCACAGCCACAACAGTAAATATTGCCTCGTTCACAGTGGCTGCAGATAAGTAATTGACATCCTCCCCTCCCTCAGCCGATGGCTGCCGCTTACGCGGAAAGGGAGTGGATTCCTTCTGCAAGACGCTCATGTCCAATCCCTAGACCCCAATATTTTCAGGGGACGCGAGAATGTTGGTGG
>JAJZHP010000086.1 GCA_021804355.1 Pseudomonadota bacterium
CGGTGTGATACTGTTTATGCCCAGACAAGGGATACACCGCACCCTGACCGCCGGAGCACCAAAACAAACTGTCTAAGCCAAAATTGGTGGCTGAAGCTGCCAAGGTGTCAGCCGTACAGGCTGCATTGGCGGCCACGTTCGCAAACAAAACAGCCTCAGGAGATAAGGCAAATGCCAGCTGGTCGTCATCCCATAGAGGATCGAATTCACTTAACCAAACGTAGTTGTCTGCCGCCTCCTGTTTAAGGCAAAGTGAACCCGGTGTAACCAAACCTAATGCTTGTAACCATGGCATCTGCATCCAATGTACCTGATAAAAAACGCCCTGTGACTTGCGATTGCCCCCACTACCCTCTCGGCCAACATCATCACCATCAGATACAGGTAATTGCCCTAGCACCATGCCACCTAAGGTGGGTGAACACAAAGGCGTTCGCACCACTTCAGCAATGCGATCAGGACTCCAGTAGCTCATACCTATCCCGGGTCTTACAAATACGGGCGGAGGCGCGGGACATACACACACGGCAGGTGTCACAGGACCAGGCTCATTACCACCGACACGAGCCCCTCCCATTTCTATAGGAAAAAAACAGTCCCAACAGATATCAGTCACTGGGTCAGGCATCTTACCCGTGCATAGGGAATACCCAGATATATGAGTTATAGCCATCCCTATACTGATTAACCATCTAGGGCGAATCATGACGATCCCCACGGATAGCTGGTTCCTCGGTGACTAACATCGCTTCTCCCTGTTGACAGACTTTGGCAGGCAGGGACTGTATAGAAAAACGACGACTCAACTGTCCATATTGGTCGAAATACCATCGACGTGAACTATCCTGACTTATTTTTAAAAGATTACCCTCCGTTAGGATAAGTTTGTCCCGCACCCTGTCAGGACAATTTCGTGCCGACCACTTAACCTGTTCTGGATCATCACCATTGATAAAACACAGTACCTTTCTATAGCGCAGGTAATGCAGGGGGTTAATTCGAGTGCCCGCCGGTATTAATACCCGACCATCAGCATCCCTAATGTCCTTTGAAACCTGAAGACTCATATCGACCCAGTGCTGACTGAATCGATCCGATGCTGGCAATGCTATACCCTTGGGCCGCAAGGTATAGGCGTAGACAAGTTTCTTCTGTCGTTCCATCCACAACTTAAAATCACCACGTTGACGCTTTGCCTCAGCCATGCTGCGCATCTCGGTGCCTAAGTCAGCTTCAACTATGGGAGATGCCGGTGCAATTTGACCCAAGTCTTCCGTCATGGCCCACACCCTAGAACACACGAAAACCACGACCAATAACCTGATCATCTCGAATCAATCCTATAATCTGATACCGTGAGTCCAGTGAACGTGTATGTGTCCCCCATACAAAAAGATCATGTGCGGGGATGACACCATCAGCAATCATGGCCAACGGCCTATTATCTTGTTGAGCTCGTTGCTGGGTTATTCCACGATAAACCCCAGCCACCCATAGGGATCGACCATGATGGACGATCCGATCCCCAGGCATTCCCACCAAATACTTCATCCACCATAATTCTCGTGGATAGTAAGGGTTCGCTGGAGCATGAAACGCCACTAAATCGCCTCGCTGCGGAGCAACTCCAGGAAAAACAAGGAATACATGCCCAGCAATACTGGGAGTCAATTTAAAAGCAATAAATACATACCGGCCAATCACATGGGCTACCAGCATAAATACGATAATGACTAACCATGATCGCAATAGGCATCGAAGCACTCGTTTTCTATCTGATGCAATAATCCCAGACATCGTCAGCCTCATCGATCCGTATTGGGTAGGGTTGACATCCAGTGATTCAAACGTCCTTGGATCCACGCTGTATGATCTTCCCCTCCCTGCACAACAGCAGCAGCAACGACGATGGGACCGGGAAAGGTTGATGCTGCTTCGCTGATACTTTTTGACAAAGCATGACTGAATCGAATGGCCCTTTGCTCTCTCTGGCCATCTGACAACTTAAGGGCAGCCACCTGCCGTACTTCTTGTTGAATAACGCCTCCAACATCAACTACTTGCAGTGACATCTCTGGTTTGTGCAAATATACATACAACACCAGTCCTATCAAGATGGAAAAATTCACACCCAGCATTACCCAGACTTTTCTGTCATTCATGGCGCAGTCCCGCTAGGCAGGTAATGGCTTGAACGCGTGTCAGCCCCCGTTTCTGCGAAAGTTTTAACGCCGCCACATCTTCAGCCCGGGTTGACATCAATTTCTCTGTCCAGGGGTCCACAATTAGCCGTCCCACCGCCAAACCTTCAGGGGAACGAATGGCTACCTCTGAGTAACGCCCACCTACCGTAGTCAAAGACCTGAGCACTCGGTCCTCCCAATCACTAATGACCAATTGCCCTGCTGCTTTGGCCTGAGCCAATGATTCATTCTTTTGTCTTAGCATGAACACATAGTCGCTATTGGCATAACATGCACTGGTCGTACTGTTCTGAAAATAATCCGGTAACCCTTGGGTAATCGTCATAAACGCACCACCATATTTGCGCGCTGTTCGATACCCCTCCTCAATAAACTGACCGGAATGCCCCCTGCCCAGTAATCGCCATGCTTCATCAATAATACAGAGCTTGCGTTGTTGCCTGTCACTGCGGTACATAGCTTCCGTAATACGCTGCATGAGAAGGAGTAAAACTACATTTTGCAGATCAGGTTGCGCATTCAGAGCATCTAGCTCCATGACAATCAGGCGATTATTGAAATTTATATTCCCCTGGCCAGAAAAATATTCACCGTACATGCCATGGCGAGTATAGGGACCCAGCATGACAGCCAGGTCTTTAGCCAACTCCTGAGTTGACCCTTGCAAAAAATCACACACATGCTCAAGAGATAACTGCTCGCGGTGAGCATGCCAAGCCGTCATAATCGCTTGTTCAAGTAAGGCTAATGCCTTGCTTGATAACAGTTCTTGAGGACTGGCCATGGTAGCCAGTAGTGACTTGAGCATAGGCATATGTTGAGCTACTTCCTGAGAGCTGAGCCCATGCAAGTGAGAAAAAGGGTTGAGACTAATGCATACAGGCTGTTCAAACGTGATGTAACTGCCCTCCAAGAGAGCGCATAGATTTTGGTAAGACCCGCCTGAATCGATAATGAATACCCGCCCGCCTGAACCTAGTAGGGAGCAGACATAATCCTGAGTAAAAAAACTTTTACCCGCACCGGATGCCGCTGCAACGGCAATATTAAAATTGCCCTTATTATTGAGGTAGGGATCAAGGAACAAGTACTGTCCTCTGCGACCTACCAGCAGTAACATGGGATCATGTTTTGGCCCTACATTACCTTTCCATTCCGCTATCCATGGGGTGACATGAGCACAGTTCCAGGATGTCATGAGATTTAAAAACCGTAACCTGCCCAACACATGCTGTAACTCCCTGCCGAGTGCCATCGGTAGCGCCGATAACAATCGATAAGGCAAGCAATAACGATCTTGAACCAGCGTCCAGCCCAGACGATCAAAGACACTCTGTATCGCCTGCAAGGTTTGTGTTTTACGTTCCTGTGGGCTCCAAGCCACGACCTGATAGGATACCCGCACCAATTTGCTACCTTCAGCAAGTTGTTCACTCACATGTTGCCAATCTGCTTGCCTTTCTTTCCAGGCAGGCACGTACTTACCCACTTCGGTATCACGCATCTGTGTTGCGCGTAGCAACCGTGTGTGGGCCAAGGTCTGAGACTGCAAGGGGTCCGTCATGACGGCATTCATGACGATGGCAAAAGGACAAGGTATGGATTGATGCATCTGAAAAAAACCACCGATCAATTCACCATTGGCCATACCCATCCAATGTTCGGAAAATTTTTTAACCGACAGAGAAAGCCAACTTACTTTTTTTTCACGCCACTGCATCTGTAAATGATCATGGCGGACATGCAAATTACATTCGTCATGTATCATTTGAACCGATAAGGGTATATCCGGTGATAACTCCGCAGGTTCAGGTGCCTCTTCTAGATTGCTATGGGGTGCAAACCAGTTTCTGATCAAACGTGCCAGCCCCTGATCATCCACCACATGAGAGCTCATATGTACAGAACGTAATACCGACTGAATCGCATCTCGATGCATTTGCAAATTAGCCAACTCATGAGGAGTTAAGGTTGAAGATGACGCTTTCGAACGCGGAGTAATAAAAGAAACCAACAAGGAAAAATCTCTGAGCAGAATAGTCTCATCACGAAATAGGCTATGCCAATCGGCACCTGCCAGATAACGACAACGTAGACCTGCCAAAAACCTAAAAAAATCAGGTGACGTAGAACCTGAATCCTGACCTCGGGCCTGCTTCCAACGTTCCAGAATTTCCTGACAATAAGGCTGTGCCCACAGGGTTATCTGCAATGCAGAGCCCACCTCATAAGTCCCACTAAATAAACCTTCCAGCGTCTTAAAATCTTCTAGATTCAAGGCAGTGGCAGGTTGAGCCATTAAGGTAAAACCTACACTATCTTCATTGATAAAAATTCCATCCGAAACTAGATAACTGCGGTAGGGAAGCAACCATGAAATCGGGCGATGTCCCTGCATACATGCCAATAGATCATGATCTCTTTCACTTGGCTGTCCTTCCGACTCAGTCTGAACCCACCTACGATAAATCGCTTTTAGCCTTTCCATGGCAACTCCTATGCATCGTGATTTCGAAAAATATCCCAGTAGCTCAGGTAAGACCCCAAGGTCTCGTTCTATGCTTATCCATCAACGACTGAATTCTTGCCTCATTGAGACCTAACGGCATGTTGACCAGCAACTGCAACGGACGACAGTGTTTATCTTCTGTCCAACTTCGCGGCAATGCTTGGGATAGATCAGGGGTAAAGATGCTTAAAGTCCCTACTTGCCAGACCTTGCCCTCCCTGCGGAATAGTTGTTTACCTACCATACTGCTGCCTTGATTTAGCAAAGGCTGCTCACGCTGACGTGACCCTTTCCAAGGGAAATGACGTAAATGACGCCCACTGGTTGAACCCATTAAATGCAGACTTTCCTCAGTTTCACCCAGTCTGATCACGGGCAGTTGCTTGATCAGTAATTGCGTAGGGTCATAGGCCTGGGCAGGTTGGCCCGCAAAAAGATATGAATGCCAGGACAACCAGGTCTCAGCATCCATCATCGTTAGCCCTTGAGCTAACCATTGATCACGAATCGTTAGCAAATAATCTGTGGCTCGCCATGATTTTGCACAGGAGGCTGTAATCAATCTGGCCGTCAATTCACCTTGCAACACCAGTAATTGCACATCCATACCCCAAGCCAGTAGCTCAGCCAAGTCTTCATGGCGGAGATCTTTCATCCCTGACACAGCATGAAAGCTGCCTATGATACCTACGCGCTCTTGATCAAAAAAAAGACAACCATCGACAGCTTGAGGTAAAAGACAATCTTCCAGCGATAGTAGCTGCAAGTGTTGCTGATGCCTCTGCCACAAACTCTCGTCCTGGCTATTCATGTCCCATAACTTGGATAAAAAGCCAGATGCATTCATGGCATAACGCTCCACTGCCCCGTATGCAAGTGAATAAAGACATACCCTGAATTAAGATCCCCTTCCTGGTCTATCCATGGACTGATCCAAACCCTGAGTACATGATCTGGTGATAGCAAAGCTTGACCAGGAACAGGGACCTGAAAGTTTTGCGGGGACTTAACTAACGGCTCAGATAAAGAGGCTATCTGTGGCGGCTGATTGCGATAATCCACAAAATTGCTGCCCGTTTTAGCGTAAACCGTCGACATATTCTCACAATGATTGTCTGGAAATTTGTCGCATGAATAATGATTGGCGCATCCGCATAGCTGGGCGACCACCATGATTACTCCGCTGCAATACACCCTACTGTTGTTAGTCAGCCATGACATGTTGCTGGTCCTTTTCTGAGAAATTCACACCATCAACCAAAAAAACCTCCCCAACGCGCATAGCTGATATTTCTATAATGGGGAAAATCTGGTTGGCCTGTTGTAAATAAAAATCAGCAATTTTATTAGTGGAGGTGCTCATGCCGCCGCCTAGTCCAGCTTGCAAAGTACGCGAAGGGTCTACCGTACTTACGGTTCCTAAGGGACTGGACTGCAGACTCTGTGATTGCATGGCAATACTATTACCAATACCTGAAAACAAACCGGCAAAAAAAGATTTGGCAATCAAAGCGCCTTGTTTGCTGATCACCTTGCCTCTCAGACCGAATGAAGCATCCTCTCCGAGAATATGGCCCTTGATCTTCTTTTCCAGGATATGTCCATTTTTAAGGACACAACTTAAATGCTCTGTTCGGATATAAGCTCGTTCACTGGCCAGGTCACCATACCCAGAACCTGTAATGAAGCACTCCTTGAGGTTGGATTTATAAAGATTGGGCAATCGCATAAATGACTTGACACGCATCACCAAAGGCAAAGCATTTTGGGTAGCCTGCCCTCCCGTGGGAGCATCAAACCCCGACAATAAAACCACCTTGGCAAAAGAGCCCGCTGGTAGGTAGGAGTCCACGGTATGCTGAAGATCAGGCATGGAAGCATCCGTCTTATCGGCGGGAGCTACTTCTGTAGCCTCTATACCTTCATCAGGAGGGGTTGGGATCGGGGTTGATAGTGATGCTGGTGTGACTTGATTCAGATCAGGCCTGACCGTTACCGGCGCTGGCTGCAGTATCGCCTGAGGGCTGAGCTCAGGTTCTGCCTTAATGTTTGGCAATGGCATGGCACCTAGTTCTTGTACATGTTGTGGCAAAACAGGTACAGAAGCCTCTGCAGAATTTTGCGTTGACGTCGAGCCTGCACTACTTAAGGTACTAATCAGGCTTTCAAGATGTTTTTGACGTTCATCAAGCTCACCTAGATGATGCTCCCCCTGACTAATCCAAGCCTGCTCTGGATTAATGGTATCCAGTGGCATGGTATAAACCCCGCCTACCGGAACTGATAAACCTTTACCTGCCTGTGAACTTACATGCCGATCAGACAAATAAAGCCCCAGCACCACCAGAATTATTAAAACTGCAACAATGACGATGACTTGCAACCACTGACGCTGACGAATTTTATTTTCAGGATTCATCGCTAACCTCCTGAACAATAAATATTTTTGTAGATTGACCCGGGGCCAGCTCGCGAGCATCCAGCGATACAGCAAGAATATGACGGCCTAGGGTTTGAAACTCTGATTCCATCATGACAAGTCGAGCTGATGAGACATTAGTGAGCTCATAAACATCGCCTACTGCATGGGTATCCATGTAATGACGCTTTAAAACGACATGGACTTCTTTCCAGAGAGGAATCACCGTGGGATGCTTTAAAGGCTCAGACTGCGTATCAGTTGCCATACGAATAATGAAGGACTTAATCGCCTGAACATGAGTCACTTCCTTATCATGCTTCGATGCAAGAGGAGTTAAGGCACGTCCCTGAGCCAGCAAGAGTAAACTGCTCCCCTCCTCTGTATGCGCATGAACATGCAGCGTAAAGGTTCCCGAATTAACTGATTTGACATAAATCTCTAAATCCTTAACACCAGGCCGGGGTGTCAAATAAACTTCACCGGCATCCTTATCCGTCCATTGATCAAGACTACCGCGCGCTGAAATAATGCGCTCAATACGATCCCCACGCACACTCAATCTCGTAGGCTCGTGATCTGAAACCGTAACATCATAACTACCTCCATCGATAACTTTAATTTCCTGACCTGCTTGAACCGACAAACTAATTATCAACAAAAATAATCCATATATTTTTAGCATTAGCTAGCCCTGCTTTTTAATCATGGAAGCCACGAACAGGCGCCCTTGATGATTACTGAATGTCACTATGACCTCATAGGGTGATTGAGAAATTATTTCACCAGACATCATGACAACCAAAATACCTTGAATCGTAACTGAAAGATCTTTTGCACGAACACCATTTATATAATAACTACTTGATATCTTTTGTTCTTTTATTTTTTTAATCTGATCTACAGTCATACGATGAAGAACATCATAATAAACAGGATCCGTCAAAGGCAAAACAGAACTAATTTGCATATCGATACTTTCTGGATTGTACGTCATCAACCTATCTACAAAATAAACCGCCATTTGTTCAAGATACTCTGAAGAAACGGCATCTGGTTCTATCCAGAATGATTTGCACAATTCTGCAGGCATTATTATTGTTCGATCATGACCATAGGCAATATATAAAAATATCACCAGGGCGCCATTAAGCATTAACAACACGATACACATGGCAATCCACACAGATATTTTAGTCTGTAATATTTTCCCTAAAGCCAGGTAGCGATCAATATTCATTGCCCCCAATACTCCCTACGACTGGAGTTTGCCAGGTTTGATAACCAATAACTTGATGGCGTATACCAGTAGGCCAAATGAAATAAAAGACCGCGCGTTCCTCTGGATTTGTGACGTATATAAAACCTTACCGTCAACCAAGCCAGTGGCATGGAAAGAAAAATATTAAACAGCGCCATCATAATGAAAACGCCTATGAATACAGCCGCTGTATCTGCCTCTACAAAAAGAAATAAATAGGGGGCATCTAAGGTTCTAGGTATCCTAAATCGTTCATCCATGATATTTCGCGCCACAGCGTTGTGGCGCCTCCTTGATTAAATTTCGATCAGATCGTCGCTGCTCCAAACAGAGCATTGATCAATGTGGGAGAAAACACACCAAATACTGCACCGCCTACACCCAATAAGGCCATAGTGAGCTTGCCAGAACCCATAGCCCATAACATGCCCAGCATGCCACCAACAATACAGATGCTACGACCTACATAGCCTGTCGCCATATTTAGGAACATGGTATAAGCTTGCTGTGCCCAAACATCATTGGTAGCTGCACTGACAGCTGGCGCAAGCATGATAAAAAACAATAAATAAATGTATTTACTCACAACGTATCTCCTTTTTAAGTTTTTTGTTTAAACCTAATCATGACATAGCGATCACGCCATATAGGCGGCAAAACACCTGGCTCACCATAACAACATTTTACAAACATAATATGTTTAATATTATCACTCTGACCATTTAACCCCACTACCCTAATAGCAGCATTTATCCTCTTTTGCGCCAACGCCAAATTATACAAATACGGACCTCTGGTATCTGTTGATGCCTCAATACTATCAATATCTAAATTTTTATCCTGACCCAATGAATCACCAGGCCTTATATACCCTGATCCGCTGGAAAAATAATAAATATGATCCCTTGTTTTTATTATTGCATCAGATTTTGTTTTTATAACCTGACCTAAAGAAACAGGATCAAGGACAACCGGATGTTTTGGAGTACGGTGGGGACACCGATAAACCCCTACTTCACCACATAGATAATTGACAATGGCATCATGACTGATATAACTGCTATCCTGCAGAGTTAAATCCATACCCCGTTCTTGATACAGGTTATGATATTCAGAACATCCTACTGATGAAATTAAAAAAGGCATGGTTACCAAAAAAGCTATCCCTTTCATATCGTGCCTGCATCCGTCCTTGGATGCACTAAGTATGGATAGCAAATATGACAATTATTTGCCAAGATGGTTTCAGTTTATTAAATATTGCAGGACTGTCTATTCTGACCTAATAAAGGGCACAGATACTCCCACAGATTCAGCCTGACTCTGGATCTGTGTCAAAAACCTAATCATGCAACACGCATGTATTTAAACAGTAACAATTTTCAGCTATGTGCAAACCTAGGTTGGACAATTCGCCAAGTGGCAAATTAGCCAATCAGGGTCTCTGGTTGATACCATCAATTGCACTGAGACTTAATAGGTGCCAAAAATTTCAACACCTGCGGTTGTGGCAGCCTTCGCTAAACTAGCATCAAGCGTTGCCAACGGCATGCCTGTCCGTAGCGACAGTTCCAAATAAGAAGCATCGTAGGCCGACAGTTTGTAGCGACGGGCAAGGTTCAATGTATCGCTTAAGGCATATGTCGCTGTCGCTTGATCAACCGAAATGTTAAGGCACCCGAGGATAGCAATGTAGTGCTGCGAGTCGGCTTCAGTTACAACTCCCTTGGATTCGAGCTTGGCAAGCACATTGGCAATTTCGAGCGCTAACAGCGATGGTACGATAGCTTGTGAGTCTTTAAGGGCGGTCAGTATCTCAGCAGCGTAATCCGCGCCAGACGGGTTGGTTTGTGGTACCAACCATAGCAGGGCCACCGAGGCATCGAGAACAAAAGTCACGCACGCCCCTCGTCAATTAGCGCCTTCAGATCAATACTTGCTCCCGATTTGTGAGCCTTCATGAAGGAGAGCATGTTATCAACAGCTGCCATTGCAGCCAATTTTTTGCTTCCTTGCGCTGGCACAAGGTCAGCCACTGCCTCTCCTCGCAGGGTGATGGTATAGCGATTGCCGGCCTGGATGCCTCGCAACAATTCCGGCAATTTTGTCTTTGCTTCATATGACCCAACTTCGATATTCATGGCTGCTTGCTCTATCTCTATATATAGACCAGTTTATAGACCGGTCTTTGCAAGTCAAGGTTAAAATGACTCTATCTGAATTGCTTGTGTATACTCTGCCCGACGATATTTTCACCTTGTAGGTAGGAGACAGCATGGGTTTTCTCGCAGGTAAACGCGC
>JAJZHP010000087.1 GCA_021804355.1 Pseudomonadota bacterium
GATAGCGGATACGCGCATAGGCAGCCGCTTGTTTCCCGGCATGATCAAGGCATCCTAATTGTATAGCCAGTAAGCCTAACCATTCCTGGTGCCAGATATGACGCGACAGCAGGGGATCTAGTCGGGTGAGGAACTCACCTTGTGCAGGCCACACCTGCCCATAAGGTAGTTCATTCAGGCCTAGGCCATGATTCGCTGGTGTGTTGGCGGGGACTAGCCACCAGCTAAACCCCTGTGGGCACTGAAATACAGGACAGATCACATGGCCGCCACCAGCAGGCATCAGAGCTAATCGAGGCTCATGGTCACTAAATACATCGGCTAAAAATTTATCCTGGATGCTGGATTGTTGCCACCAGTGCGCTAGTTCACCACGACCCAGGCCATGGCGGCCATGCAAACAAATACCAAGATTAGGGGTGGTAGGGCATCCGGGCAATTGCCTGGCGAGGGCTGCTCGATGCAGGCTCAGGGCCAAGGCAGCATCCGTAGATGCCAGGGTACGCAAACTGGATAAGGTTAAGGCTATTTCCTCTGGGTGGTCTGTGTGTTCCCACAGACCATAACCTGGCTCATCGCTCAGATTCAGTACGCCCTGTTCTACCAGAATGGACAGCGCTTGCGTGAAGGCTTCGGTACTGCAGATAGTTTCAGGTTGGGAAAAATGTGAGATCGACAAATCACGGCATATTTTTTGAACACTCGCCTCGATCAGATGACGATCTTCGCTACTTGGCTGCATGAAAATCTCAGGTATGGTAAACACACAATCATGCTAGGTGTATTCAATATCCGTCGATATGATATAGGCGGACAATCTATTGATTATGGCGGTCAATGAAACGTTGGGAAACTATGGATAATCTGGTATCTACCATGTCCGTCTTTCCTCTGCTGCAATGTGCTGCAGAGGAAGGTATTGCGGTGTCGGATTTATTGGCAGGCAGTCAGCTGACTGAAAGTTTGTTGTGTGATCATGAACGCACGGTCCCTTTTGATGAGGAGTGTGTGGTTGTCAGCAACTATATGCAACTAACGCGAGAACCACATCCCGGACTTAGTGCCAGCGCCCATTATCACTACAATTGCTTTGGTGTTTTAGGCGCCGCTTTAGTCAGTCACCCTAATATGCTGGAGGCTTGCCGGTTTTTGGTGCGTTATGTAGCCCTGACATTTACCCCCTTTCTGGTCACCACGCAGGAAGATGAACTTACCTTATGTGCGCGCTACCTGGATCGCCTTGATCTGGGGAAGTGCCGGGAATACTATCTGCTTCGCGATCTGGCCTTTGTCCGTAATCTATGCCGCGAGGCTGATCCTGACCACTGGCAACAGCTGGTCAGTCGCATGGATATCGCTATGCCAGAACCGGCTGATAGCCAGAGCATTTATGATTTTTTTGCATGGCCTATACGATTTAATGCGGATGAAACTCTCATTGAGACGCATAAATCGGCCTTACAGCAGCCTCTGCGCCTGGCCAATCCCATGACCCTGGAGTTGATGGTGCGGCAGTGTGATGAACTCTTGGTCCAACGGCAACCTCAGAGTTGGCGTGCCCGCGTGGAGTCTTTACTGCTCCAGGGTGTTATGGATCTGCAACTTATCGCTGAACAGTGCTGCTGCAGCGAGCGTACGCTGCGCCGTCATTTGCAACGTGAAGGTAGTTCTTTTCAGGAAATTGCTCTGCAACTGTTACAACAACGTGCCATGCAATATTTGAAATACTCCCGACTAAGTGTCGAAGTTATCGCCAACCGTTTGGGCTATAGTGAAACAGCCGCCTTTGCCCATGCCTTCAAACGTTGGACTGGGAGGACCCCCTCCCAGTACAGAACAGAGGCCCATGATTAGCCTACGAAGCGATAGCCCACGCCTGTTTCCGTAAGAAGATGTCGCGGTTGCGAGGGGTTTTCTTCAATCTTCTTACGTAGATTAGCTATATGTACGCGCACATAATGGATGTCATCGCTGTGAACCTGCCCCCAAACCTCTTTGAGTAATTGCCTATAGGTAATGACCCGATCAGGTTGTGCCACGAGAAATACCAAGATTCGATACTCAAGTGGGGTTAAATGCAAGCGATTGCCATGACGTTCAACGATGCGACGCGCCATATCGATACAAATTCCATCAAATTGTACCTGGCTTTTTCGGTTAATACCTGGTTGCAGGTTGCGCCTGATTTGTGCTCTTACCCGAGCCAGCAGTTCCATGACACCAAAAGGTTTAACCAGAAAATCATCGGCACCAGCATCCAAAGCTGATACTTTGTCAGTCTCCAAACTGCGTGCCGAGAGTACCAGGATGGGGCTGGTAGACCAGCCTCGAAAATCTTGAATGAAGTTGATGCCATCCATGTCAGGCAGGCCAAGATCGAGCACGACAAGATCTGGACGTCGTGATGCGGCCTCAATTAAGCCACGGCGTACGCAATCAGCTTCTATGATGTCATGCCCTTCATCCTCCAGCGCCATACGTATAAAACGCCGTATATCTTTTTCATCTTCAATGACAAGTATGCGTGATTTTTGACTACTCATGGGCGTCGTCATCCATACTGCCGAAATGTTCGGGTGGGGGAGCAGGTGGATTACCTACCGGTAAGGACAGCATAAAACGTGCACCTCCGGTCGCAAGGTTTTCTCCCTGAATACTACCACCGTGTACTTGCATAATGGCTCGGCATATAGCTAGCCCAAGACCCACGCCCGCTGTAGAGCTTTCCTTGGAACCTCTTTCAAACTTCTCAAAAATTGATGATTCTTTTCCGGCCGGTAAACCAGGCCCTTGGTCATCTACAAACACCTGTACGTTGTCATCATGGAGGTTGGCAGAAATATTGATACAGGTGTGAGCAGGTGTATATTTGCTGGCATTTTCAAGCAGATTGACCAAAACACGTTCCATCAACACGGAATCCAAATGTAAAAGGGGGAGATCAGGAGCCAGACTGACATGAACCTGATGTTCTTCCAGTAATCCTTTACAGGCAACCAAGGCACTGCCGATGACTTCTTCCAGGGGTTGCCATTGCAGATTTAAGCGTACGATCCCAGATTCCAGCCTGGCCATATCCAAAAGGTTATTAACCAAAGACTTCATACGCAAGGCTGCCCATCGAATGCCTTCGACTAGTTCAAACTGGCTGGTCGTTGGCGCTGGTTTGGTTAATTTCAGGGATTCAGCCAGTCCTAATACCGAGGTAATGGGCGTACGCAGGTCATGAGAGATGGCAGAGAGTAAGGAGTTACGCAGGCGCTCAGATTCAACTTGTACCGTGGTCTGTTGTGCAACATCAATATAATGGATACGCTCGATGGAGATGGCTAACAAGGAGGCACAGGTATCAAGAATACGGCGGCGTTCCAGGCCGAGAGGTGGTAACGTAGCCAGTTCGATGGCTATGACACCGCGCAGCCGCATGGTAGCTTTTAGGGGTATGACTAAACAGGAACTTGCTGGAAGCGTATCGGTGCCACGACCAGCTGCCTCTCCGCGCTGAAAAGCCCACTGAGCTACACCCATATCGACGATGGCAGTTGCACCTGGCATGATTTGCAACTGATCCTGATCATCGGCGACCAGCAAAGCACTATGCGCTCCAAATTCATTATGTATGAACCGGCCGGCTATCTCACCTACTTGCTCCATCATCAAGGCAGCGGATAGATCGCGAGACATCTCGTAGAGGCCACGTACCCGTCTTTCTCGTTCAGTCGCAGCTTCTGCCTGAGCCTTCAAGCCAGCAGTCAATTGTCCAATGACTAGAGCAACAATCAACATGACGAGGAAGGTCATCACGTACTGTGCATCTGAAACTGCAAAAGAAAACCGGGGCGGAACAAAAAAGAAATCAAACAACCCGACCCCAACAAAGGCTGCCATGATGGCGGGGCCACGCCCATAGCGCAGGGCTACACCCACGACGGCCAGCAAGAACAACATGACGATATTGGTAAGTGAAAATACACCTAGCAAAGGCGTTGCCAGTAGTGCGATCAAGACACAAATACCCAGTGCATGGCCGTAGTTTTTCCAGGCAATAGGTGTATGAACCTGTGTGTCTACCAAGTCATGGGGGTACGATTGGCTGGTTGCGGGAAGCGCGACATGCAGGACATCGAGATCTTCAGCTTCAGCTTCTATGGCATCGCATAGTCTGTGTTGCCATGGCCAACGGTGAGAGGATCTGCCAATGACGACACGTGACAGGTTGTGTTCACGTGCATAACGTACCAAAGCGCCCGCTATACGAGGTGCCGGTAGTGTTGCCGTACTAGCACCAAGATCTTGCGCCAGTTTAAGGATTTTCAAGACATTATCTTTGTTGCGCTCGGACAAGGTACGGGTACCTACGACCTCCACGAACACGGCATGCCAAGACACTTCAAGTTGTGCGGCTAGACGGGCACAGGAGCGTACGACCTTTTCACTGTGCTCACCAGGGCCTACGCAAGCCAGCAGAGATTCTCGGTTAGGCCATACAGGGGCTACGGCCGAACGCAACCGATAGGCCTGCATCTCGCCATCGACACGGTCGGCCGTGCGGCGAAGGGTTAGTTCGCGTAAGGCTAATAAATTACCTTTACGAAAAAAATTACGTGTTGCTGTCTCTGCTTGATGGGTGACATAAACTTTGCCCTGATGTAATCGTTCGATCAAATCATCAGGGGGTAAGTCAACGACGATGACTTCATCGGCCTGGTCAAATATACGATCTGGCACCGTCTCTCTGACGCGTATCCCGGTAATGCCACTGATGATATCGTTGAGGCTTTCCAAATGTTGGACATTCATCGTGGTCCATACATCCATGCCTGCGCTCAACAGATCTTCGACGTCTTGCCAGCGTTTCGGGTGTAATGACTCAGGGGCATTGCTATGAGCTAATTCGTCCACCAGTACCAATGCACCTGGCTTCTGCTTGCCAAAGTCGAGAGCCTTGGCCAGATCAAATTCGTTGAGGTTACGGCCGCGATAATGAACCTCGCGCAGGGGCAGTCGATCCAAGCCCTGTGCCATGTATTCGGTGTCATTGCGTCCGTGTGTTTCAACAATGCCGACGATGACATGCACGCCCTGATTCAGAAGTAAGCGAGCAGAAGAAAGCATGGCATAGGTTTTGCCAACACCAGCGGAAGCTCCAAAAAATATCTTTAAGCGACCGCGACGAGCCTGGGCAGCATCGGCATGTATTTGTTCTAAAAGTCGGTCAGGATCAGGGCGTTCAGGGCTCATAAGAGAGTCTCTTGGTTCCATCATTCGCCTAGTGGGCTACCGTATCCAGCCATAGATTAAGCTGTAAAACATTGACTCTGGGCTCACCCAAAAAACCGAGCCAAACACCCTGTTCTATCGTACGAATTTCTTGTTGTACGCTTTCAGGCGTCAGATGTCTCGCACGAGCTACTCGTGCCACCTGATAGGTGGCTGCTGCCAGACTGATGTCTGGGTCCAGACCACTGGCCGAGGCTGTCACCAGGTCCACGGGTATCTGTGCCTGATTACCAGGGTCAGCTGCTTTTAATGCGGTTATTCTTCCCTGTACAGCGCTGATCAGCGCTGGATTTAAAGGACCGAAGTTTGACCCGCCGGATGAACTGGCATTGTAGTTCATAGGTGAGGTGGCTGAGAGTCGTCCCCAGAAATAACGTGCTTCACTAAAGTTCTGTCCAATCAAGTCAGAACCTACGACCTGTCCGTGACGTATCAGTAAACTGCCTTGCACTTGATGTGGAAACAAGAGAGTTGCTACACCAGTCACCAGTAGCGGGTAGAGCAGACCGGTTAGGATCGATAAACCTATGAATATACTTAGCAAGGGACGCCAGAATGGCTGCTGAGAAGTAGCAATTGAATTGTGCATAGCTATGCTCCAGGTAATTCAGGTCAAGTCACTAACGGTTAACACGACATCAATGAGTTTGATGCCTATGAAGGGGACTAAAATACCGCCTAGCCCGTAAATCAAGAAATTACGGCGCAGTAGAGCTGCAGCTCCAACCGCACGGTAAGCAACGCCTCGCAGGGCCAAGGGAATCAGGGCAATGATAATCAAGGCATTAAAGATCACGGCACTGAGAACAGCAGAAGCAGGACTGGTCAGGTGCATGACGTTCAGTGCCTGCAATTGAGGATAATTGCTGATGAAGGCAGCGGGTATGATGGCAAAATATTTAGCGACATCGTTGGCAATACTGAAGGTGGTCAATGAACCACGTGTCATCAGCATCTGCTTACCCGTTTCAACAATTTCAATCAATTTGGTGGGATTGCTGTCCAGGTCCACCATATTGCCTGCTTCTTTGGCCGCCTGTGTACCTGTATTCATGGCCACAGCTACATCAGCCTGAGCTAAGGCTGGAGCATCATTGGTACCATCTCCAGTCATGGCTACCAAACGACCAGCAGCCTGATGTTCACGAATCAAACTTAGTTTGGCCTCGGGGGTGGCTTCAGCAAGAAAATCATCAACACCAGCCTCGGCGGCAATAGCGGCTGCCGTCAGTCGATTGTCACCTGTGACCATCACCGTTTTTATACCCATACGTCGTAATTCAGAGAATCTTTCTTTGATGCCTCCTTTGATGATGTCCCTGAGTTCCACAAGACCTAATACCTTACTGCCTTCAGCAACCGCCAGAGGTGTACTGCCCCGTCTGGATACCTCATCGACAATCAGTTGCAGAGCTGTTGGGAATTGCCCGCCTAAAGACTCAACATAGGATTTAATGGCCGAAACTGCACCCTTACGAATGCCTCGTCCATGCGGTAAATCAACTCCACTCATGCGTGTCTGTGCTGAGAAGTGGATAAATTCAGCACCCAAGGCCTGTACCTCCCGTTCACGCAGGCCAAAATTTTGCTTGGCTAGAATGACAATACTCCGTCCTTCCGGGGTTTCATCAGCCAGTGACGCTAATTGCGCTGCATCAGCCAAATCAGATTCTTTGATGCCAGGAGCAGGCAGGAAGGCGCTGGCTTGACGATTGCCTAAGGTGATGGTGCCCGTTTTATCCAAGAGCAAGATGTCAACATCCCCAGCAGCTTCCACGGCACGACCCGATGTGGCGATGACATTGGCCTGCATCATACGGCTCATGCCTGCCACGCCGATGGCTGATAGTAATCCAGCAATGGTGGTAGGAATCAGACATACCAGCAAAGCGACTAGTACCACTATACCGATGGGCTGCCCCATGCCAGCTGCATGGACACTGAACTGTGAAAAGGGTAAAAGCGTGACGACGCCCCCTAGAAATACAATCGTCAAAGCCACCAACAAGATAGTTAAGGCAATTTCATTGGGTGTTTTTTGTCGTTTGGCATTTTCTACCATGGCAATCATTCGATCGACAAATGTTTCACCTGGGTTGGTGGTAATACGCACCAGCATCCAGTCGGATAGGACACGAGTCCCTCCTGTTACTGCAGAAAAATCACCACCGGATTCGCGTATGACAGGCGCTGATTCTCCTGTGATGGCGCTTTCATCGACAGAAGCCACCCCTTCGATAACTTCACCGTCAGCAGGCACAGTATCGCCTGCTTCAATCATGATGATATCTCCCTTGCGTAAATACTCTGCTTCTAAAGGAGTCCAGGTCAGGGTCGCTTTATCTAATGGGATAGTCGTGGATAGATTAACTTTTTTGGCCCAAGTCATTTTTTTTAAGCCCCGCAGGCTAGCTGCTTGGGCCTTGCTGCGTCCTTCTGCCAAGGCTTCAGCAAAATTGGCAAAAAGTACCGTCAACCACAGCCAGAAAGTGACGGCTACCGTAAAATGGGTAGGGTGCTGTATCGACATTAGCGTAGTCAGAAGACTGCCGACATAGACGACGAACATCACAGGATTACGCCACTGGATCCGAGGGTCCAGTTTTTTAAAGGCATCCAACAAAGCCGGTCGCAACAGGAGTGGATCAAACATACTTAAGGTCTTATGTGTCATGTTAGTTATCCTCAATGAGACCAGAGCATCAGGTGCTCAACGACGGGACCCAGTGCCAGGGCAGGGACATAGTTCAGCAAGCCCACCAGCAAAACGGTTCCAATGAGCACGATCACAAACAGGACACCGTGGGTAGGTAAGGTGCCTTCTGTAGCAACTAATCGTTTTTTGGCCGCCAATGAACCTGCAAGAGCCAGGACCGGGATAATCATGCCGAAACGGCCCAACCACATGACCACGGCGAGTAGGATGTTATAAAAAGGAGTATTGGCCGATAAACCGGCAAAAGCGCTGCCGTTGTTATTGGCAGCTGAGGTCAGCGCATAAAGTACTTCAGAAAATCCATGAGCGCCTGGGTTGAAAATGCCTGCTTGACCGGCATGCGTCATGACAGCCACAGCAGTACCCAGCAAAACCAGCAAAGGTGTGATCAAAACGGCAATAGAGACCATTTTCATCTCAAAGGTTTCAATCTTTTTTCCCAGGTACTCCGGCGTACGACCTATCATTAACCCAGCAATAAATACAGCCATGATGGCAAATACCAACATGCCATATAGCCCTGAACCCACGCCACCAAATACCACCTCACCCAATTGCATCATGACTAAAGGCACAGCCCCACCGAGCGGTGTGAAGGACTCATGCATTGCATTAACCGCTCCGCAGGACGCTGAAGTGGTAATCGTGGCAAACAAGCTGCTGGCAGCTATGCCAAAGCGAGTTTCCTTACCTTCCATATTCCCCCCGGATTGCAGGGCCGTAGCGTGTTGATCAATACCCAGAGCGGCGATATGTGGGTTACCTTGCTGTTCAAAACTCATGCAGGCCACGGCTCCTATGAGAAATAGTGCCAACATGGCTGCGATCACAGCAATACCCTGACGCTGGTCACCCACCATACGCCCAAATACAAAACACAACGCTGCCGGGAGGAGGAATATGCTGATCATCTGCATAAAATTGCTGAGGGGTGTTGGATTTTCGTAGGGGTGTGCAGAATTGGCATTGAAGAAACCACCACCGTTAGTACCCAACATCTTGATCGCTTCCTGTGAAGCTACTGGACCCATGGCTAAAGTTTGGAGATTAGCTTGGTGATTAATCAGCACAGCTTGCCCCGACGTATTCAGTACCGGTTGGCCGTCCGCTGTGAGTTTGGCTTCTTGCCAACTTTGTGTTTCCAGCGTTCTGATGTCTTGGTATCCCGAAAAATTCTGGATGACACCTTGACCAGCTAGCAGTAGAGCAAATAGGAAAGAGAGAGGTAACAAAATCCACAGGGTAACTCGTGTAAGGTCTACCCATACATTGCCAATATTACGAACTGAATGACACGCAAAGCCACGTATCAAAGCAATGACTACGATGATACCGGTGGCTGCCGACAAAAAGTTTTGCACGGTAAACGCCAGCATCTGTGTCAGATAACTCATCGCAGATTCGCCGCTATAACCCTGCCAATCGGTATTAGTGACAAAACTGACTGCCGAATTAAAAGCGGAATCGGGTGATATGGCGCCCATATGTTGTGGATTCAACGGCAAGATACCTTGAAGGCGCTGTAAGCCATAGACAACAACAACCCCTAAGGAGTTAAACGCAATCAGACCAACAGCATACGTCAACCAGCCGGACTCTTGCTCAGCCTTAACGCCGAGACAGTTAAATAAGGTATTCTCAAAACGGCGTATCGATAAAAAGCGACCCGCCATCATCGCATCCATGAATTTAGCCAATGGCCAGGCCAAGATCAGAAGCACAAAAACATAGACGATTAATAAAACCCAGGCTTGCGTCGTCATGAAAAGTCCTCCGGAAATAAAAGTATGGCGACCAGATAGACCAGTAGAGCCGCTGAAAGTAAAGCCGATACCCACAGCCACATATTCATAAGCCACCACGATGTTTTAAGTAGTCACAACCGTAGCTAAGCCCCAGCAAACTAAGCCAGAGCAGCCCAATAAAACCGAGATAGAACATGTCCATATCACTCTCCTGTTCAAGAGTCATATGCTAAAAGTTGAGGTGTCAATTTGATGTTTAATAAGGCGGGGGCAGTGTCAAGATGGTGTCAAGATGGTTTTATGTCCATGGACAGACTTTTGCTATTGCACGGTTTACGGAGGAGCTTACAAGGTCATGTGCATACTCAGGTTAAAACTTAACATCTGTCTTTTCATGTTAGCATTCGTCGTCAGGGAAAACTTTGAAGTGTAGCTACTGCTTTGATTTCAGTAGATAAATGAAATTTTTAGACAATGAACTCATGAGTTAAAATCCTAGTATGAATAGTTTAAATCGTTTTTCTGTCTTGCTCATGATGGTTACGGGTGCCTGCTCGTCCACTTCATTTGCTGGCTCGTGGCTGCTGGGATTCTCGCCCGCTGACACGGTTACCCCAGGATCGTATTCAGCAATGACAGGCACAGGCGGACAATGGTCATCGGTTGGCACCCCTCGCCGTGATAACTTCACACCATTCTTGGCTCAT
>JAJZHP010000008.1 GCA_021804355.1 Pseudomonadota bacterium
GCCGATGGTAGTGTGGCTTTTAGCCATGTGAGAGTAGGTCATCGCCAAGTTTTAATCACCAACATAGCGCCCCGTAAGGGGCGTTGTGCTTTCTGGCGCTTCTCAGCTGTAAATAATCGATGGCTTAAAAAGTATCTTGAGCTAGCACCCTGCTAAGGCAGGGTGCCCCATGGCTAAGTAACGAAAAGTCGGCTGCTAAGGCGAGCTATCCGGGTAATAGGTGTTTTGGGGTATATAGAGAATCGAAGGCTTTTCAGGTTCTCCCCAAAAACTGTTAGGCGGCATAGGATTACCTCTTGCTGCCATGCACTGCCCGTAGGCAAAATCATAATGCTGCTGCTGTTGTCGATGGGTAGGTGGGGCAGGGGCCTTGGTGTTTTGGTCATGAATAATTTCCATCGCATAAGCACGACAAGCTTTATCTTCCAGATTAAATACATCGACTGACTTACCAGGGGCCGGATAAAGTCGCAGGGTTGGACCCGTAACGGGGGAGTGGATGCAGGAGGCTAGGAAAAGACCTGAGCAAGCCAGCAGAACGTAGGGAACTGTCTTATTTTTCATGGTGAGACCAACCGTGAGTGATTGCACATAGGCAGCAAGGTCAATGTCTACTAGAATCGTCGAGCTGTCGATTCGGATCAAGTCTAACTATGAATATATTTGTACAAGAGATGGTCAACGGTCTGGTCTTAGGCTGTGTTTATGCCGTGATCGCTTTGGGCTATACCATGGTTTACGGCATCGTTGGTCTTATCAATTTTGCCCACGGCGAAGTGGTCATGATGGGAGCGCTGACAGGCATCGCCTGTTTGCAGATGTTGCTGGCACGGGGAGAGGCGCCTTGGATAGCTATCAGCTTGGCTACGGTCATGGCCATTGTTGTTTGCATGATGTTGGGGTGGTTGATTGAGCGCATAGCCTACAGACCATTGCGTAGAGCTCCTCGGCTGGCTCCCCTTATTTCAGCTATCGGTGTTTCCATGGTCTTGCAAAATATGGCCATGCTGATTTGGGGACGGGGCTATCAGTTATTTCCTCCTATATTTACCGATACTCCCATACTGCTCTTGGGGGCTCGTATCACCCATGTACAGGCGGGTATAGTTGTGCTTTGCGCCTTGATGATGCTGGCTTTGATGGTATTGGTACATCGTACGTCCTTAGGCCGCGCCATGCGGGCCGTTGCACAAAACCCTGATGCAGCCAGGCTGATGGGTGTGCATGTGGATCGGATTATCAGCTTGACCTTTGTCATAGGTTCGGCCATGGCGGCTACAGCCGGTATGATGGTCAGCGCTAATTATGGACAAGGCTATGCCTATATGGGTTTTCTATTGGGGTTAAAGGCATTCTCTGCCGCCGTGCTGGGAGGCATAGGCAATCTGGGCGGGGCCGTACTCGGTGGAATTTTACTAGGTCTGATCGAGAGTGCGGGAGCTGCTTATTTAGGACCGCTGACCGGTGGCTTTTTGGGTAGCCAGTATCAGGATGTATTTGCTTTTGTCATTTTGATCCTGGTATTGATCTTCAAGCCTTCAGGGCTACTAGGGCATCGTCTTTCGGAGCGTGCCTGATGCGCCGATATACCTTGTTTTTGGCAGTGCTATTACCCTGGCTTGTTCATGCCGGGTTAGGCCCTTTCTGGGTGCGTACCCTGGATTTTGCCTTGCTGTATGCCATGTTGGCTTTGGGCCTTAATACCGTTGTTGGATTTGCAGGTCTTTTGGATTTGGGCTATATCGCCTTTTATGCGGTAGGTGCCTATACCTATGCGTTACTGGCTTCGCCTCAGTTTGGATTGCACTGGCCCTTCTGGCTGACGTTGCCGTTATGTTCGTTGATGGCGGCCTTTTTTGGTGTACTGTTGGGGACGCCAACGTTACGTTTACGTGGTGATTACCTGGCCATTGTGACCTTAGGTTTTGGTGAAATTGTCCGGTTATTTATGAACAATCTCGATCAGCCGGTTAATATCACCAATGGACCTCAGGGTATTAGCGGCATCGACCCCTTACCCCTGTGGCATGGATTTATGGATCAGGGTCTGTCTGTGGGCTCTTGGCATGTCGATGCCTCCATACTTTACTATCTGGTTTTTCTGGGAGTTTTGTGGTTTTTATATAGTGTTGCTTATCGTTTGCAGCACTCACGCACCGGGCGAGCCTGGGTAGCTTTGCGCGAGGATGAGATGGCTGCTGCTGCCATGGGCATCCCCTTACGCAATATCAAGTTATTGGCTTTTGCTCTGGGGGCCAGTTTTGGAGGCCTAGCCGGGGGTCTATTTGCCGCTTTTCAAGGTTTTGTCAGTCCAGAGAGCTTCAGCCTGATGGAATCCATCATGGTGCTTTGTATGGTGGTTCTGGGTGGAATGGGTCATCTGCCTGGCGTGATTTTTGGTGCAGTACTTTTGACCCTGATGCCTGAAGTTTTGCGAGCACTGGCCCCCTTGCTGGGTGGACATGGCATTGATCCTGAAAATCTTAGAATGTTGATTTTTGGAGCTTGCCTGATCGTTGTCATGATCTTTAGGCCTCAGGGGCTATGGTCTTCTCGCTTGCGTGCACGGGAGTGGCAACATGACTGACCTGCTGCAGCTACAGGGGGTCACCCGCTCTTTCGGTGGCATAGTCGCTTTGAATCAGGTCAGCCTGTGCGTACCCCAAGGTACTGTCTACGGCGTTATAGGTCCTAACGGAGCTGGTAAGACGACGTTATTTAATATTATTACTGGATTTTATTACGCAGATAGCGGTATACGAATTTTTAATGGAGAAGTACTCCCTTCCCGTTGGCCTCCTCATAAATTGACCCGTCTTGGAATAGCTCGAACCTTTCAGAACATCCGCTTATTTGGTCAAATGAGTGTGCTGGATAATGTACTGGTGGGGCGTTATATCCATGCACAAAGCTCGGTGCTGGCAAGTATATTGCGCACTCGCGCGTTTATTGCGGATGAATGTGCTCAGCGCGAGTATGCCTTGAGTATGCTGCGTAAGGTCAATTTAGAGCATAGGGCCGCTGATTTGGCGATGTCCTTGTCTTATGGCGATCAACGTCGTTTGGAAATTGCTCGTGCCTTGGCAACGGAGCCGAGACTATTGGCTCTGGATGAACCTGCTGCAGGCATGAATGCCCAGGAGTCGCGTGCTTTGAGTGATTTACTGGCCCAACTGCGACAAGATGGCTTGACCCTGTTGCTGATTGAACATGATATGTCCCTGGTCTCAGGGATCTGTGATCGTATTGCCGTGCTTGATTTTGGTGAAGTCATTGTTGAAGGTGATCCCGAGACAGTACGGCACCATCCCCAAGTGATTGCAGCCTATCTGGGAGGCAGTGCGTGAGCCTGTTGACGATTGAAAACCTTCAGGTGGCCTATGGTCGAATTCCTGCTGTACATGAACTCAGTCTGGAAATCCATGAAGGCGCTACCGTTGCCCTGATAGGTGCCAATGGTGCAGGTAAAACTACGACTTTAAAAGCGTTGGCTGGTCTACTGCCTATACGCCAGGGCAGTATCCATTTCAGGGGGCGTGATATTGCAGGTTGTCCTGCTCATGAGGTTCATCGGCTGGGTATTTCCCTGGTTCCTGAAGGGCGCGGTATCTTTGCTGAAATGACCGTAGGGGAGAACTTGCAGATGGGGGCCTATGGCCGCCAGCGTGATACTAACTACCACCATGAGCTGTCGGATCTTCTCGATCGCTTACCGCGATTGCGTGAACGCATCAAACAGCGGGCGGGAACCTTGTCCGGAGGTGAACAACAAATGTTGGCCATGGCGAGAGCTCTGTTGTCCCGGCCACGATTGTTATTGCTGGATGAGCCCTCCATGGGTCTGGCTCCTATCATGGTCGAACAGATATTTGCCTTGATTGCTGATATTCAACGCCAAGGTGTCTCGATACTTTTGGTCGAACAGAATGCCCATTGGGCACTGCACACCGCGCAATATGCTTATGTACTTGAACAGGGCCGGATCACTTTATCCGGTACAGGGGATTCCCTGCTGCAAGATCAACGACTTTTACACGCCTATCTTGGACAATGATGCCTTGCTGTCGCTAGTTTGCTACAATCAGGCTCTTTTTTTGCTGGCGAGGCACCGACCTTCATGGTGGTTGTATAATGAAAATTCTGGTGACAGGTGCGGCTGGATTTATCGGAGCTAGGACCGTTGAACGTCTTTTGGCTCGAGGTGATAGGGTCGTCGGTGTAGATAACCTGAATGATTATTATGAAGTCAGTCTCAAGCTCGCCAGACTTCAACGCCTGCAACATGAACGCTTTGAATTTCTTAAACTGGATATCGCTGACCGTGAGGCGATGGCCAGTTTGTTCACCGAAAGAGGATTTGATCGGGTGGTGCATCTGGCTGCCCAGGCAGGGGTGCGCTACTCCCTGGAAAATCCGCATGCATACATGGATAGTAATATTGTCGGTTTTCTCAATATTCTGGAAGGTTGCCGCCACAACAGCGTAGAACACTTGGTTTATGCTTCAAGCAGTTCTGTTTATGGCGCTAATGAAACCATGCCGTTTTCCGTGCATGACAATGTAGACCATCCCTTATCACTGTATGCAGCCAGCAAGAAAGCTAATGAGCTGATGGCGCATACCTATAGCCACCTCTACGGTATACCAAGTACAGGATTACGCTTTTTTACGGTTTATGGTCCCTGGGGACGGCCGGACATGGCCTTGTTCAAGTTTACCCGCAATATTCTTGCGGGGCGGCCTATCGATGTTTACAACTTTGGCAAGCATCGCCGTGATTTCACCTATATCGATGACATTGTTGAAGGTGTATTGCGTACCCTGGATCATGTAGCTACCCAAAATCCACTGTGGACAGGCACCGTGCCTGATCCGGCAAGTTCTCGGGCACCCTGGCGTATTTATAATATTGGCCAGCATCAACCTGTTGAATTACTGCACTATATTGCACTGATTGAGCAGGCAGTAGGGCGTAAGGCAGAGCTTAATTTATTGCCTATGCAACCGGGTGATGTTCCTGATACCTATGCCGATGTTGAAGCCTTGATGCAGGATGTGGGTTATCACCCCAGTACTCCGGTGGACGTAGGGGTACATAATTTTGTGGACTGGTATCGTGAGTATTACCAGGTTTGATAGGGAAGGGAGAGTGGGATTGAATATCCAGCAAGAGACGCAGCTTGGCCGCGAGCAGGTGTTGGCACGACTTCAGGCTTTACGCCAATCCATGCATGATTTTTCTCTAGGTCAGGCCCTCAATGCTGAGAGGATTCGCGCCTTCAGTCGTCGTGTGGGGCCCTTGTATTTTGACTATACGCGCCATCTGGTGACGCCGGAGGTGATGGATAGCCTACGCCAATGGGGTCGGCTACAAGGTTGGCGTTCGGCATTGCAAAAGTTAAGTGCAGGTTATCCGATCAATACGTCCGAAGCGCGGCCAGCTCATCATATGGCTTTGCGCGATTTAGGCTCTATCACGGCGGATGCTACCGCCCGCATGACCGCGCAAACAGACCGCGAGCGCATGCTGAGCTTGCTGGATCGGATCAAGGCGGGTCAGTTGCGGGGTGCACGTGGTTGTGCTTTTGATACCCTGGTCAATATTGGTGTGGGAGGATCAGATCTGGGCGCTGCCATGGCAGTGCAGGCCTTGCACGCACAGGGAGAAGGGCAGTTCACACTGCATTTTATCAGCAGCATCGATGGTGTTGCCTTGACCCGATTGCTGCCTCAGATCCGCCTGGATTCGACCTTATTTATTATCAGCTCTAAATCATTTTCCACTCCGGATACTTTTGAAAACGTTCAGACCGTGCAAACGTATTTGCAGGACCAAGGTTATACCCCGGATGAATGGTCACGACATTTTTTAGGTATCTCTGCGGTGCCGCAGGCCATGTTCGCGTTCGGTATTCCAGAAGACTTGCAGCTTCCTTTTATGAACAGCATTGGCGGTCGCTTCTCTCTGGCCTCCTGTATAGGTTTGCCCCTGGCTGCTCATCTGGGTCGTCAAGGTTTTATGGCCTTTTTACAGGGTATGCATGAGATGGACCGCCATGTGCTGGAGGAAGCGGAAACTAGCCTGCCGGCGACCATGGCCTTGCTGGAGTGGTGGTATGCTCAATTTTGGCAGGCGGAGGCGCTGGCTATCCTGCCTTATCATCAGGATATGGAGCGTTTTCCTGCTTATGCTACCCAACTGCAAATGGAGAGTTTGGGAAAAGGCTGCGATACTCAGGGTCGGCCTCTCTTATGCAGTGGTCATGTGGTGTTTGGTGAGGTAGGAAGTAATGCCCAGCACTCATTCATGCAGTTACTGCATCAGGGTACACGCATGATACCTGCAGATATACTTTTGTTTGCGAATATGCCGGAAACCAATGACCGGCAACGTAACATGACCCTGGCACAAGGGCTCGCTCAAGGTAGAGCCTTAGCCCTGGGTTATGATGAAAAGGCAGCTGCTCACGACTTTCCCGATGATGCTTATGCGATCAGACAAGCCAGGTTACATCCTGGGAATCGCCCCAGTTCCACGCTGCTCTGGGAATCTTTGCAGCCAAAAACCCTGGGGATGCTGGTTGCTTTGTATGAGCATAAAACATTTTTATTGGCACAATTGTGGGGAATTAATCCTTTTGATCAGATGGGGGTTGAATTAGGCAAACGCCTGGCTCGCCCACTCGTAAGCTGTCTAAATGGAGTAACGGCCGCTGAAGGTATGGATGCAGGGACAACAGCCTTACTTCAGGCGGTAAAGAACATGCATAGAGGGATGAACACTTGAAGCTGGTCATTGTAGGTACAGGTTATGTAGGGTTGGTGACGGGGACCTGTTTTGCCGAAATGGGTAATCAGGTCATTTGTGTCGATGTGGATGCGGCCAAAATAGGCGCTTTGAAATCTGGTCGTGTCCCTATCTATGAACCTGGGCTGGAACCCATGGTTCAGGATAACTTACAGGCTGGAAGGCTGAGTTTTACCCTGGATTTGCAAGAGGCACTGATAGGGGCCGATATGGCTTTTATCGCTGTGGGAACCCCTCCCCGTGAAGATGGGTCGGCGGATTTGCAGTATGTTTTGGCGGTGGCTCGCGATGTGGGGCGTTTGATGACGGGGCCTCTGGTGATCGTGGATAAGTCCACCGTGCCTGTGGGTACCGCTGATCAGGTGCGCTCTGCGATTGAAGCGGAGTTGGCAGCCAGGCAGTTTGTAGGAGCATGGGATGTCGTCAGTAACCCGGAATTTTTAAAAGAAGGTGCTGCCGTTGAAGATTTTATGCGTCCCGATCGTATTGTCGTAGGTACAGATAGTCTGTATGCCCGCGCACTGATGGAAGAATTGTATGCCCCCTTCATGCGCAATCACAACAAACTCTTGTTCATGCGAACACGCGATGCAGAAATGACCAAATATGCAGCCAATGCCATGCTCGCCACCAAGATCTCATTTATTAATGAAATGGCCTTGCTGGCTGAATCACTTGAGGTAGATATCGAGCAAGTCAGGTTAGGCATTGGAGCTGATCTGCGCATAGGTCACCATTTCATTTACCCGGGGTGTGGCTATGGCGGGTCATGTTTTCCCAAGGATGTGCAGGCTCTGATTCGTATGGCACATGAGCAATCGGTAGAACCTTGGTTACTGGACGCCGTTGAAAAGCGTAATCGTGCGCAAAAAAATCGTTTGTTTGACAAAGTTCAACAGTTTTTGGGTGATAACCTGTCGGGTCGTACGATTGGGTTATGGGGCTTGGCATTTAAGCCAGGGACCGATGATATTCGCGAAGCTCCGGCGAGCGCCCTAATCGAACGTCTTCTGCAGGCGGGTGCACGGGTGCAGGCACATGATCCGGTGGCGATGCCCAATTCACGGGAAGAGTTTGCAGAGGCGGCCGCTTCCGGCAAGATAGTTTATTGTCAGGATCCCTATGAAGCCGTACGAGGTGTTGATGCCCTGGTGCTGGTGACCGAGTGGAAGCCTTATCGTCAACCCGATTTTGAGCGTCTCAAGTCACTGTTACGAACCCCCGTGATTATTGATGGACGAAATCAGTACGCACCTGACAAGCTGCGTCAGTCCGGTTTTATATACAGCGGCATAGGTCGCTGATCTTATTTATGAGCAGAGGTAGTCAGGGATGCATGCACTGTTAGCCATTGATCAGGGCACCACCAGCACGCGCGCCATTGTATTTAGTGCCAGGGGAGAAAAGTTAGGACAGGCACAGAAGGAACTGGAGCAGCATTATCCCGACGATGGATGGGTCGAGCACGATGCTAACGAGATCTGGCAAGCTACACTCGTCGTGTGCCGACAGGCGTTGAAAGATGCCAACCTGAGTGCCCAGCAGATTGCTTCCATAGGGATCACCAACCAGCGCGAGACGACGGTGCTATGGGATAGGGCTACAGGACTTCCCTTGCATCGCGCTATTGTTTGGCAAGATAGGCGTACCGCTGCGCGTTGTGCCCAGCTGCGTGCTGAAGGTTGGGAAGCTACGGTACAGGAGAGGACTGGCTTATTACTGGATCCCTATTTTTCGGCAACCAAACTGGAGTGGTTGTTAGATCATGTTCCTGGGGCAAGGCTGCGAGCAGAACGGGGTGAGCTGGCCTTTGGAACGATAGATACCTGGCTTTTATGGTGTCTGACGGAAGGCAAGGTTCATGCGACGGATGCCAGCAATGCATCACGCACCTTGCTGTTTGATATCGATCGTCAGGTTTGGGATGAGGAATTACTGACCTTGTTTCGTATTCCTCACTCTTTATTACCCAAGGTATTGGATAGCAGTGCAGATTATGGTCAGGCGGCAGCTTTTGTGTTGGGCGCACCGGTTGCCATAGGCGGTATGGCCGGAGATCAGCAGGCGGCGCTATTGGGTCAAGCCTGTTTTCAGCCTGGCATGGTAAAAAGCACCTATGGCACGGGTTGTTTCATGATGAAAAATACCGGGGTACAGCGCGTACATTCGCATAACCGGTTGCTGTCCACCGTAGCTTACCGGCTGCACGGTGAAGTCACCTATGCTATTGAAGGCAGCATTTTTGTGGCTGGTGCAGCGGTCCAGTGGTTACGAGATGGCTTGCGTCTTATCGAAAAGGCCAGCGATACAGAAGCGATTGCACGCAATACCGGGGATGCGCACGGTGTTTATCTGGTACCCGCTTTTACTGGACTGGGGGCCCCGTATTGGGATCCTCATGCGCGTGGGGCCATATTGGGGCTGACGAGAGACACCGGGATAGGTGAAATCGTGATAGCCGGGTTGCAGTCGGTAGGTTTTCAGAGCAGGGATTTGATTGAAGCCATGCAGCGTGATGGAGCTGAGGCGTTCACCACTTTACGTGTTGATGGTGGCATGGTGGTCAATAGTTGGTTGACCCAGGCTTTGGCTGATTTGACTGGGGTGCCCGTAGATCGCCCCACGGTGACAGAAACAACAGCCTTGGGAGCTGCTTATCTGGCAGGATTGTCTTCTGGGCTATATGCTTCTTTGGATGCCATAGCAAGTTTATGGCAATGTGATCGTAGTTTTACGCCACAAATGCCTAAAATGCGTCGCGAAAGTTTATATGCGGGCTGGCGTGATGCGGTCAGACGCGTAGCTAGCCCGTCCCTGAGTAGTTAGGGCTGGTAGTGTGTAATTGAGGGGGCTAAGATGTTGCGGTTGTTGCTGGTGGTATGGATGCTGATGGTGTTCAGAGTGCAAGCAGATGAGCTGCCTTTTTATGCAGCAGGGTCGCTGAATGTGTTTCAGGTCAACAACCAGACAACACAACCCTCCACACAGTCTAGTCCCAGTACGGCAGGATTTTTATTAGGCTATTCGGTCAATAGATATTTGGGTGCGGAAGCTCAGGGTATGCTGGGCTTAGGCCATGCCTCAGCCTCCTATTGTAATCCAGCCTGTAGTCAAGCTGATGTTTCAGTGTTGCATGGCGAGGCTGTGTATCTGCGTGCCAGTTTGCCCTGGGGCCCCTTGCAACCTTATGTTCGTGCCGGATGGGCGAATACCAACGTTCAGACCATTCCTCTAGGGTCCGTGTCAGGCATCACACAATCCGAACATGGAGCTGCAGTAGGTGCAGGGCTTGGGGTGCGCATCGATGACAGACGGCAGATTTATATCGACTGGCAAAATCTCAGCGCTCAGCATGAACATATCAATGTATTTGGCTTGGGATATTTTGAACGTTTCAGCTTTACCGGACGTTACTGATTTTCTACCACCTCAGAGATTTAAACGTTAGGGATGATGATATGGATTTTGCGGGGAAGGTGGTATGGATTACAGGAGCTACGTCTGGTATAGGTGAGGCACTGGCTTATGAGTTGGCAGGACGTGGAGCTAGGCTGGTACTCTCAGCACGAAGAGAACCTCAATTGCAAACGGTTCGTCAGCGCTGCCAGTATGCGGAGAGGCATCAGATTCTGTCCATGGACATGACGGATAGCGCGACTATTCCAGCCAAAGTTCAGCAAGTTTTGCAGACGTGTGGTCATGTCGATGTGCTTATTAATAACGCGGGAATTAGTCAGCGTTCAAAAGTTCAGGACACGACCCTTGAAGTAGATCGGCAATTGATGGAGGTAGACTTTTTTGGGCCGGTAGCACTTACCAAGGCTTTACTTCCATCTATGCTGGAGCGCGGTGAAGGTCTTATGGTGGCCGTTTCATCGGTAGCTGGCTTGATCGCCACACCGTTACGGTCGTCCTATTGTGCTGCCAAACATGCTCTAGCCGCTTTTTATGATGCTATGCGCGCTGAAGTTCATGATTCGGGTGTGCGAGTGGCCGTGATATATCCTGGATTTGTTCGTACCGAGATTACACAGAATGCGCTGGAGGGTGATGGTTCTGCTCATAGGGTGCTGGATCCCAAACTTAAAACAGGCATGGCAGCTGATGTTTTCGCTGCACAAGCGGTAGCCGCTTTGTCCCGGGGCGATGAACGTATTATGTTAGCGGGTCATGAGAAATGGGCAGTGTGGCTGGGCAGAGCTTCACCGTCCTTGCTGGCTAAAGTCATTCGTAAAGCCAAAGTGACGTAAGCGCAGGCCTTAGAGTATGCAGGTTATTTTCAGGTCTGAGATAGCACTGGCCCGAACTCGTTTACCGGCCCATATGGCTATGGCGTTGAGCATCAGGTTCAGTCGGTATTGACTTAGGCGGCAAGGAGGCGGTGACGGTTTCCGATGGTCACAGGGCGACACTACCGCGCCTTGAATCAAAAATATACGTAAGGAAGAACCGCAACTGAGGTGTCAACCCGCCCTTCCCGCAGAATGCCAGCACAATTAATGAGCAGGTCTATATCTCCTTCTATGGTTAACTGTTCTGCCAGAGCCTGCACAGCATCGTGACTAGCCACATCCACGCTGTGAACGGATACGCTGCAATCAGGGTAGCGTTGCAGTAATTCATGACGGCATTGTTCCAGAGGCTGGAGCCGCCGGTGATCAGTATGCGTTTGCCGTGGAACATGAGTCCTCTCCATAGAGTTGATCATAGTCTTCTTCTCCTGAGGGATAGCAGCGTATACCGCAGGCCTGCAGGATATGGGTGGCGTGCTGTAAGGCGTTATTATCCAGCATGGCGTGATTAAATTTGGCAGGGATACGCAGCCAGTTGTACTTATCGACCCCTAAGTTGTGATAAGGCAGTAGCGTCAAGGCGTTTACACGGTTCTGATGAAGAAATTGCGCGATGGCATGCAGGTTATCAGGATGATCGGTGATACCTGGAATTAAGGGTAATCGGGGCCAGACCTTGGGTCCCCGTCCTGCTTGGGCCAGACGAGTCAGCAGGCTGAAATTCTGTAGAATACGGCGATTGCCACTACCACAATGTTGTCGGTGCCGTCGAGGGTCCATGATTTTTAAGTCAAATAATATAAGATCTAGTTGGCTAAGTACCTGCCATATTTTTTGTGTAGAGAACGTCTGCCATTCAGCTTCGCTAGTCAGCAATGTTGACAACGATGGAGTGGCTTTCAAATGAAAAAGTCCACAGGTCTCCAAGGCTGTCGGTATTCCTGCGGCCCGGAGGGGGGGTAGTAGCTCGCCCAGAAAATCCGGGTATAACGTAGCCTCTCCTCCGGAGAAGGTGACACCCCCTTGCGACTGTCGATACAGTGCAAACTCCTGGCTGAGTTCATTCAAGATGCTATCAGGGGAGCGTGTTTCTCCAAAGCGGGTGAGTGCTCCACCCGGGCAGGTATCGACACAAAGAAAGCAACGCGTACAGACCTCTGTGTCCCAATGCCCCGGCGCATGCATGGCTCCGGTAGGGCAGGTGCTGACGCAGGTTCTACACTGCAGGCAAGAACGCTCTTTATAACCCAGCTCCGGTTCTTGGGACCAGGATTCTGGATTTTGGCACCAGCTGCAACGTAAGGGGCAGCCTTTAAAAAAGACGACACTGCGTATGCCGGGGCCATCATGTACGCAGAAGTGTTGTACTGAAAATATTTGAGGTGATGTGGACATCAAGGCAGTCCTCAGCCGTGCATGGTTCTGGCGATGATCTCGTCCTGGATCTCAGGTTGCAGATCGGCGAAATAGGCACAATAACCGGATACCCTCACCAGTAGGTTAGGATAATCTTGTGGATTTTCCCTGGCCTTGCGTAGATCATCAGCATTGAGGATGGCGATTTGAACCTGCATGCCTTGTTGATCAACAAAATAAGTGCGTAGCAGGCTGGCGAGTTTTTGGGCGCCGGATTGGCCACCTATCGTTTTGCGATCAAAGGTGGCATTAAGTACCTGGCTATTGCACCACTTCGATTTATCTAGCGAGGCTACAGAGCGGAACAGAGCACTAGGGCCTTGGCGATCTGCACCATCAGCGGGCGAGCAACCGTTGGACAAGCGCATGCCTGCGCGGCGGCCGTTAGCCAGTGCCCCGGTATAGCGTCCAAAGGCATGTCCACAGGTCATGGAATAAAAGCCCGCCAGCCAGATGCCTCCCCGAGAGTTTCGATGTGTGCTAACAGCCTCGGTAAATACATCGGCAGCGATTTGGACCCAGCGATCAGCATGGGGCTGGCCGTTGCCATAGCGAGGTAACTTGCGTTGCATCTCTATGGCCAGGGATTCATGACCGGCGTAGTCCTGGCGTAAAATATGGACCAACTCCGCAAGGGTATAGCGTTGTTGTTGAAACACAAGCTCATCAATAGCATGCAAGGCATCTCCTGCATCAGCCAACCCTACAGCCTGCACACTGGTAAAATTGTACATGGCGCCACCACGGGTGACGTCATGCCCCGATAGCATGCAACCATCGGTCATGAGCGAGTTAACTGGTGTCGTGCGGTGCAGACGGATAGCGGTTTCAAGCCAGCCCATGACCTCAGCCATATCATCCACGGCTTGCTGAACTTGTAACTTGAAAGCATGGACAACCTCCTCCATGGATTGCATCTGTACTACGGGTCGTGTGCGCGTGCCTTGGCGTTTACCGTTGAAGTTCATGCCTTCATTCAGGGCCTGTTCTAGGCAGAGGGGAAGGTTCATCAGGGCAGCATCCGCCGAATTGTAAGTTCTCCCCTGGCTACCTAATTCAGTGCAGCCGATGACGGCATAGTCACGTGCATGTTCTTGCGAATAACCAGCATGAAGCATGGCAGGTATGATGGTGTTATCGCCAAAAAAGGCTGGGCGCGCTCCCGTCTGTTGTAAGGTGGTTACGCATTTGTCCATAAACCAGGCAGGGGTTGCTTCATGGATACGCACGTGCAAAGCCGGTTCCCGAGTAGCAATCAGGGCGTGTGCATCGAGAAAGACCCCGGATAACTCATGGGTAACGTCGTTGCCATCAGCATCTACGCCACCGAGGGTGATGCCTTGTGCTACATCATGACCACTAAAGTAGTGGTCCATGCGGGTAGAGTAGACAGGCATGGTTTCACAGCATTTGAGTTGGAAACTCGCTACCAGTTCTACCGCTCGAGCATAGCTCAGTGCTCCACTCGCACGATCATGGTCATAAAGCGATTTAAGGGCTTGGTCGAGGCGACCAAACGATAATCCCTGTTCAAAGTCTTCCAGGCACATGGCTACATGCAGTAGCCAGACAGCTTGTAATCCTTCCTGAAAATTTCTTGCCGGATGATAGGGAACATGCCTGAGTGCCTGTTCACTGTTCAGAAGTTCCTCGCGGCGTTCGGCTGATGTGGTAGGCAAGTAGGCCATCGCATGGGCGTAATCAGCCAGATTATTTGCCATGCGACATATGCCGGCAATGATAATGCGTTGACCTTGATAGAAGGCTATCTGCTCAGGAGTTAGGTGATGGCCTTCAGGTGATTGGCCTTGTAGCAGACATTGTTGAGCCATGTCGTCCGCGGCTTTCAGGCCATACTGTACAAGACGCCCATAGTTGCCGATCTGATGAGCCACGCCAGCCTGCTCGGTCACGATATAGCGTTCTGCATGTGTCATCTCCCAGAGATGCCGTAATCTTAGAGGACGTATCAGCGCATGATAAAGCACGCTATCTTTAGCCGTCATGGTGGCCAGATAGAGCAGTTCCGCCTGTTCGCGCCAGGAAAGATCGAGAGGGACAACACGGTTTTTTAAACGCATCCAATCTTCCAGAATATTGATGGAACTGCCTTCAAAGTAGTAATTAGCGGCCACGCGTTTGGATGTCATATTGCCTAGGATCAGCTCATCTTCATAAATGCGAGGCTGGCGATGTTGCATGATCCAGGCGATAGCCTGAGCGCGCTGCAGGTCGATGGGGGCATGACGCAGACTTTTACCTTTGCGGGATTGGCGGAATGCCAGCCAGAGCCGGGGGCGCTCTAGGCAAAGTGAGTGGCCGGCATCATGTACAGCTTGGCGTATACGCAGGATACGCGCCCAAGGGGTAATTTCAACGGCAGCATTCATCAGCTCTCTCCTACATCCTCATGAGATCCTTATCATGCGTGAGAATGGCGCAGCGTGCTTGACATTAAACGACCTGTGATTGACCATTCATGCCAAGTTGATGAAGCGGGTAGAGATGGCATCCATGGCTAGGGCGATACGTGTGACGGGATCTTGGGTGGGTTTGATCATGGACTGGCTGGATGTTCAGGGTTTAGGGGCCATGGACTTACGAGCACGCGTGGAGCGATGGATGCATGAAGAAATCGTTCCTATGGCGGTGTGGCAGGATTTGTTGGCTGAAGCTATGGCGCTGCGCCCCAACGATCTTGCCGTCGCCTTGTCGATAGGCGCCCAAGTTCAGCCTCGGCATGTGGGTGTGCTGGGGTATTTAGTGCTGGCGAGTCGTACGTTAGGCGAAGCCTTGCAAGCCTATCAACACTATGAACGTCTCTTTTATGGTGTGGACCTTGCCGAGGTCGTCTTTGAAGGCGAGGATATTGAAATACGCTGGCCGCCTGAGACGGTCCGGTTGGGCCACCGGCATGATTCGACAGCCATCGCTGCTCTGGTTACCTTCTTACGGCGACAAGTGGATCATCCTCCGCCCCCGGCGCTGATTACCTTTATCAATCCAGCTTTAGATAACCCGGCTGAACATCAGGCCTATGAGAATTTTTTTCAATGCCCAGTCAGGTTTAATGACAGCCTGACTCGCGTCAGGTTCCCGCTGTCATACCTGGCTATCCCCATGCCACACAGCGACCCTGGCTTAAGATTACTGTTAGATCGACAAGCTCAAGCCTTGCTGTTAGCCTTGCCCGACTCAGATCCCTTTGATAGGGCATTGCAGCAGGTTATCCTTAAACTCTTGCCAGATGCTTCTGCGACCTTGCCACGGGCGGCTCAGGCACTTAATCTGTCGGTAAGGTCGTTGCAGCGCAAGCTCACCGTCAATCAGATAACTTGGCAACAGTTGCTCGATCGAATGCGAGAACAGTTGGCTAGACAGTACTTGGCAGATAGAGCGCTATCGTTGGGTGATATTGCTCTCCTGCTAGGGTATTCGGAACAAAGTGCTTTCAATCGGTCGTTTCGGCGCTGGACGGGTCAAACTCCAGCACGGGTGCGGAGACAGGCGCTAGGTGGTCGATAGGAGATTATGTTGATGGTGATGGGCAGCTGTCTTTGCGGTGGAATTAGTTTTGAGGTAGAAGAGCCTATAGCGGGCATAGAAATTTGTTATTGCACGCAATGCCGCAAAGCCCAAGGGGCGCCACTTGCGGCTAATATTCCCGTGCTTAGCGAGCAATTGCATTGGCATAAGGGTCAAGATTTGATGAAGGCCTATGAGTCCTCTCCGGGGAAAAGAAGATTCTTTTGTACGGTTTGTGGATCCCCCATGTTTAGTGAACGAGATAGCCTTCCTGGGGTGATGCGACTACGTGCGGGGCTTCTGGACGAGCCTATATCTGTACGACCGATCAGCCAGGCCTATGTGGCTGATCGGTGTTCCTGGTGGGAGCTACAGGAAGGTATTCCTGACTATCCAGGAAGCAAGCCTCACACGTAAATTAATTATTGCCCAATTTCGCGACTTACCTGATTCTCTTGGGCATTGATCTGCCGTTGTTGACCCTTAGTAATATGCCCATTATGTTCCGAGGCCATCTGACGCTCTTCCTGGCGAATCTGATGGTCCTGCTGGTGCAACTGTTGAGCCTGCTGGTGGCTCATGTCACCTTCCTTCACTTCATGATGAATGCGTTGGTTCTGGCGATTGAGGCGATGATTGACCTCAGCACGGCGTGGGTGAGTTTGGTTGAAATCATCATCAGCATAACTTAACAAGGGTGCAGAAAACAAAACTACTGCTGCTATTGCAGAGGCAAGTGGTAGGGCTCGCATATATGATCTCCTTGGGTGGTAAAGGTATAAATGCCGGTACTCCAGTTGGGTTGACAATCAGTGTAGTTAATTTTCAAGAATGTTGGATTTAAGCTTGCCTTCATCAAGCAGTTCCCCAGAGGAACAGGGAATTTAATATAGGAGCCTGTTTCATCTGTTCTATGTGCAGAATCCGGAACTCAGGCAGGGTGCAATCACGGAGAAATGAGCCGTGATAGGGAGAGCCTTGGGCACTGATGATGGCACGTACACGGGGGGCTTCCGGAATCGATGTTCTATGCGTCACCACAGCAATTTCCTGACTAGCTAAACGAACCAGAACGCCAGGGGGAAAGGGGGAGAGTACCTGAGAGAAAGCCTGGTAAAGCGATGGGTTTTGTATTTCCATGGCCAGTACCTGCTGGGCCTGGCCGACGGAAAGACGCTCACGGTAAGCACGATTGGAAATCAAAGCCGTGTAACGTTCAGCCAGGTTGAGAACTTGTGCCTCGACGAGTACCTCTGGGCAGCTTTGACCTAAGGGGTATCCGGATCCATCTTCTTTTTCATGATGCTGCTGAATGATGTTCAGACAGAAGGCATCGGTAATACCCGCTTGGATGGCAGTATCAACAGCTAAGTCAGGATGTTTACGCAACACGGATCGTTGCTCATCAGAGAGCAGGCTATGAGATTCGTTAAGTATTTCCTGCAGCGATAAGTAGCCTACGTTGGCAATGAGAGCAGCTTGGGCAGCTGACCGCAAGGATTCTTCGGGCCATTGCAGTTGACGGCCTATCAGACTGACAAAAAATGCATGCAATAAAGGTATTTTGAACGATGAGGGATTGACCGTAGACGTATGAGCCAAGGCCAGACAAGCATCAGCATCATCACGGCATAAATCCAGGATTCTTCCTGATAAGTGCTTTAGTCGTCGCTGGCTGTCTTGCTCAACCTTGAGAAAACGGGTTAAACAGATATCAGCTTCCTCAAGCAGAGCAGGGAACTCAAGAAATGGCTGTGATTTTCGTTGGTCAGTGACGATGGCTTGTTCGGTAGAGGGGCGGGCATACATGCCGCACTCATAGAGACGTTCCAGCTGGTCCCGGGAGTCGATGACAAAAGATTTCTGCAGCAGCAACTGGCCCTGGGCATCATAGACATTAAAGGGTATGGCTTTACCTACCTCGACCACGCCAGCACTTAGCTTGGTCATGGAAAATTCCGGCACCATATCAATACCTATTGAGTATGCATTTAACTAAATTCTAGTTTGTTATTCCCAATGTGCGTTGTGGTGCTCCTACGGTGTCATCCTATGTCTAGGGATAGAGTTCATTCAGTATCGGAGGACGACGCTGGTCTGATGCGCGATGAGCAGTCAGGGTCAAGGTTTCTGCACGGGCATCGCTCTTCCAAGTTTGCCCGGTAAAGCAGGCACGATCGAGCTGCAGTACCCACGATTGGTGTTGGGGATCATCTAACCGGCGAGCCAAGTTCTGCAGTCCAGAGGGAGGGTCGCTAGGCCACATGCATCTCCCCCAGGCGAGAAGATGTTGGCGGGCAGCTATGGCATCGTTCTGCTGGCAGGCTTGCAGAAATAACTGGTGTTCACTTTGAGCTTGCAGATTGCTCGTGATGGAGCTGATGTCATGGTGCGTAGCGGTGCTGGCCTTGCGGGCAAGATTCCGTTGTCTGCGCAGGAAACCTAGATGCACTATCCAGCCTAGGGCCAGTGCTGCACTGGTCGATGGCCATAGCCAGGAAGGCAGGCTGCGGGAGCGCATGGGTTGGAGGGTGGCAGTGTACGGGGAGGGATTCCTAGGAGGTAATGCCGAGAGAGAGGGACTGCCGGCATTGCTTGTGCTTGCCAAAATATCCAGGGACTGGGCGGGCCATACAGTATCGCGTATTTTTTGTTGTTGTGTATCCCACCAGCTTAGGTGCAGGGCTGGGATTTCATAATGCCCAGGCGTTGAGGCCAGTAAGGCCAGGTTCTGGTCACTGCTGCCCAGGGCATGGTCCTGATCCAGCCTGTTATCCAGCTTGACGGGGTCAGGATACACTTTGATGCCGGCAGGAAGTTTGAGCAACGAGCCAAGATCAGGTAGCGAAGCCGCGGAGATGCCCGTGGCTTCCATGTGAATATGGAGTGTCAGTGGTTCGCCGGATCTAACCTGTTGGTTACTAGGCTGCCATTGTAACTGCAGGGACAGATTTGAGGTGGGCAATAAAGGGTGTCCCACAGCATCCAGTGGCCAGGGCAATACCTTAAACGTTAAGGTTTTGCCCTGAAGGTGTACAGCTTGCATAGCTCCCATGGAGCTGGCAAAAGGAAAGTTTCCAAAAAATGAAGAGGGATGCGTTTTATCTTCAACCTGTGCGTCCAGAACAGGACCGGGCAGTGCAATATTGCCCTGTCGTTGCGGAATTAACAGATAGTGGCGGGTAATGACCTGATAGGGGATGCCTTGCAGGGTTTCTTCGTTTTGCTGATCCTTGCCCAGGGTTTGTACCAGCATGTCTGGAGTGGGCTGCAGATCCAGACTTGCTTGGTACAGAGGTTCGTCGGTATAGATATGTACCGTCAGGAGGATACTGCTCTGTACATAACCCGTACTTTGGTCCAGAGTTTCGGTGATGAATGGCGAGGAGGGGCTAGCAGCGCTGGGTTGTGATGGTGTCGCCTGACCCTGAGCACTACGCTGGGCATTGACGGTTAACGCCAGGGGTTGGGAATGATCACTCCCCCAGAGCAGAGCAGGAATGCTGAGCGTACCCGCATGGCGCGGTGCCAAGGTGAGTTGTACTTGAGTTTGTTCAGACATGGACCCATTGATGATTTGCAGGCTGGTGCCACGGTTGCTGCCAATAATGTCAAAATCATGCCTTAAGGGGGTAAGATCAGGATCACCAGCAAGACTGCCATGATGTAGCAAGCTGAGCTGAACTGTTTCGCCCAGACTGATTTGCGACCGATCCAGGCTGGCCTCAACCTGAGCTAGCGATATGGGGGTCTGGGTCAGCAAGAGCGTACTAAAAAGGATGCGCCAGAGAAGTTTCATGGTAATTCCTGAGAGCGATGTCTGAGCTGATGTTCGATCATAAATTCGCGTTGTAACAGTTCCCCCGGAGCATCAGGCAGACTGCGGAGCCACTGTTGCTGTTCCCGTTGCAGGTCACTGGGTGGGCGGGACAGAGGTTCAGGTGAGTTTGTTCCTGAAGTTGGCCTCGATTTATTATCCTGCGCTGTAGCGGGGGAAAGTGATGATTTATTTTCAGGGGACTGCTGAGCATGAGTTGAGGATGGATCAGCTTGTGCTGCTGTGCCCTTGCCTGTTTTGGATGAGGACGATGTAGATTTTTGACGGGGCGACTTGGATGGAGGCTGTTGCTCGTTGTTGGGGGTGTCTTTAGGTGTTTGGGGTGGGTGCGGAGGCTGTTTCAGTGCGCGTTCGACCAACTCCCGGTTATGGCGTGCATCACGATGATGAGGGTTAAGCGACAAAGCCGTGTCGTAGGCTTTGATAGCTCTTTTCAGGTCACCCATATGTGCTAGTGCATTGCCCTGGTTATATGAAGCATCCGCGTTACGCACAGAGCTTAAGTCCTGAACAGCCTTAGCATACTGGCCAGCTAGCGACTCAGCATAGGCTTTGCGGAACGGGTCATGATAGCGTCTAGCAGCCGCTTGAAGTTGGCCTTGTTGTAAGAGAACATCGCCTTGTTGGTCAGCATTTTTCCATAAGGAAACGTAAGGCCAGCTTGCTGCCCAGGCAGAAGATGTGAGGATCAGCAGTAGCAGCATGCACAGCATCGTTTTCATAGCCAACCCCAACGCGCTAAAAACGCAACTAGGCCCACGATCAATGGTAAGAGCCAAATGCCGCCATTATTCGCCTCGCTACCCTGGGCTTGGGTTGCTTGGCCAGTTTGCCAGGGTGTTGAAGGCTTGAGTAACTGAGGAAATAGAAGCGGTAATTGTTCAAGCCGGACATAGCTGCCTCCGCCACTTTGCGCGAGTTGCTGCAGCAGAGGTTCGTTCAGGCGAGCTATAGCAGGGTGGCCCTGGCTATCGGTCATCCATGAGGATGTACTCAGATGCCAAGGAGCGCCCTGAGGTGAACCTACCCCCACGACATCCACGATAATACCTTGAGATTTGAGTCGTACGGCAGTCTGCAACGCACTACGCTGGTCGGAGTAACCGTCGGTAAAAACAACGATATGCTCTTGTTGCGCTGGAATGCCTTGTAGAAGATTTTGCGCCTGAATTAGTGCGGGGGTTAATAAGTCGCCTGCACTGGGCATGATATCGGGCTTGAGTGCAGGTAACAGATGACGCAGGGTATTCGCGTCATCGGTCAGTGGCGCGACGATATAGGCTTCATCGCTGAAAGCAATAAGTCCGATGCGTGAACCATGGATAGCCGTTAGCAGATCATCCATGCCATATCGAGCTCTGACGGCTCGTGAGGGTGATAAGTCGGCAGCCGACATTGACGGAGAAAGATCCATGATCAGGACGATAGACGCTGGAGATTTAAACATAGGGACAGGGTTCACCTGCCAGCTGGGGCCAGCCAGGGCCAGTACAGCCAAGGTCCATGCAGATGCCAGC
Organism: Pseudomonadota bacterium; assembly: GCA_021804355.1. Classification (GTDB taxonomy): domain Bacteria; phylum Pseudomonadota; class Gammaproteobacteria; order Pseudomonadales; family Moraxellaceae; genus JABEVH01. Next base: position 21,397 of record JAJZHP010000008.1, read on the forward strand.
CAGAACCAGGGGGATGGTGCCTGATGCGCAGATGCTTCCTGTGACAAACGTAAGAGGGGCAGTAAATGGGGGTCAATCACGGCATCCCATCGACTCCGCCGTGAACGACGATAGGCTAACCAGATCAGCAGTCCCCATAAGGGCAATAACGCAAGTAGCCACCAGGGATAGAGAAAATGAAAAAGTGATAGATCGTGTAACATCATGCTCTCCTCCCTAGCAGGACCAAGGGAAGACTAAGCAGGAGCGCCAACGTCAGAGGCCAGGCGAAGTACTCCTGACGAGGTTGATACCACAGGTTATGACCTTTGACCGGTTCGAGCTGGTCAATGCGGCTATAAACGGATTGTAAGGCTCTGGCGTCTGTTGCACGAAAATAAAGACCACCTGTGATCTTGGCGATGGCCTGCAAGGTAGGTTCATCCAGATCGGTATTGCCTGAAGTTCCAAAAAATCCAGGTTCAACAGCGGCCCCCACCCCGATGGTGTAGATGCGCAAATGATTCGCGGCGGCTATGCGAGCTGCATCGATGGGCGGCATCAGTCCAGCATCATTGCCTCCATCCGTCAGCAGGATGAGCAGAGCAGACCCTGCCGAATGAGAAGAATTCAAGCGCTTGAGGGCCAATCCGATGGCATCGCCTATGGCGGTTTGGGTGCCCGCTTCACCAATCATGGCATGTTGCAGAAAATCGTTGGCAGCCTGCGTATCCAAGGTGAGGGGCGTTTGCAGGTAGGGGTGAGTGCCGAAAACGATCAACCCGATCTGGTCACCATGGCGATGGGCAATGAAGCTGCCAGCCACCTGTTTGACCACCTCTAAGCGGCTGGTCTGATGTGCCATGTCCTGAGTCGCCATGGAGCCTGATACGTCGACAGCCAGCATCAGTTTGCGTCCTGCCCCCGGTAGTGCCTGGGGTTGCCCCAACCATTGCGGTCGCATGGCAGATAACACCAGAAGGATCCACAGCACAGTAAACAGGAGGTGATAAATTTTAGGGGCAGGGTTATCTGTGTCATGATTGCTGAACTGTAACTGTGCGAAAAAGGGAACAAAAATGGCTTCCTGAACGGGTTGTGAAGCAGGAAAGTAGCGGCGACACAGCCAGGGTAAGGGTAAGGCCAACACCATCCAAGGCCAATCCAGATGTATCATGCTGACCTCTTCAGAAAAGCATAAGCGCCCGCCAGCCAGGCTTCCCGAAACTGGGGTGTAGCCCCGCCAAAGGCTGCCTTCAAGAGTTGGGTTCCTGCCTCCCCAGACCAGTCTTGACCGCCTTGTTGGATGACGAAATCCACCCAAGCTGTACCCGTTAGTGCGGCTACACGATCATGTCCATAGCGTTGGATAGCAAAACGCCTGAGCAGGTTTTCCAGTCCAGCAGCGAGAGCGGTAGGGTCATCGCGGGTAGCAAGGTCTAAGCGTTCTAGCTCACGGCGTACGGTGACGGAGAGCCGTCGGTAAGGTTGGCGACCTCGGTAAATCAACCATGCCACTAGCGCCATGATGAGTAGCCCTAAAAACCACCACCCTGCAGCCAGAGGCCAATACCCTGCTGGCGGTGGACGATGGTCAGGAGCTAACAGGTTTATCCATGCCGGAGTTGCGGAGGTCATGGGCAGGTCCTCAGCATATTCGATAAGGTTTGATCCAGAGTTTCATCGGTCGATAAACTGATACACGCCATACCGAGTAATTGGCAGGTTTTTTTCAGCTGAGTATCCCGTTCAGCCCATGCAGTTTGCCAAGTTTGACGGGCGTTGTCGCCCTGTACCCATCTGAGTTGACCGGGGATGCCCAGCTGAAAACGGCCGTTCGGCAGTCCCTGTTTCTCCAGAGGATCTTCCAGTTTAAGTAATCGGCATTCGACACGGCTGGATAAGTGAGCCAAGGCTTGAGACAAGGTATCATCGACGAGAAAAAAATCGCTGAGGACATAGACCAGACTGCCGGCATGAACCAGGGGATAGATCTGTCGCAAGGCACTGACTAAGCTCGCCATTTGGGGCACCCCAGGTGAACGAGGCTGATACTCAACCATAGCTTGCAGGATAGGGAGCAGGCCCGCTTCTCTCCCACGAGGTGGTGAAATCCAGGAAGGGCTGGCCTCCCGACAAAGACAGGCACCCAGGCGATCCCCCCCGAGGCTTGCAATCCATCCTAAAAGTGCAGCAGCACGGAGCGCCAGCGTGGACTTAAGTTGCTGACGACTGCCAAAAAACAAACCTGGGTGTAGATGGATGACCAACCAGACGGGACGTTCGCGTTCTTCACGGAAGAGTTTGATGTGCGGTTTTCCTCTTCTTGCGGTGACACGCCAGTCCATGGCACGAACATCATCGCCCTCGGCATAGGGGCGAACCTCCTCAAACTCCAGTCCTCGGCCTCGTTGAGCGCTACGATAGGCTCCCTGTAGCCTGGTTAAGACCGAGGCGGGTGGGTGCAGGCTCAGCCCCTGAACACGAGCACGTATGGCCATCAGTTCAGCCAGGTCAGGTTGCAGATTCACGGTGCAGGAACCCTGGATAATATCTCGTTGATACAGTCGGCCACCGTGACACCTTGCGCTTGCGCCGAATAATCAAGCAATAGTCGGTGGCGCAAGACATCAGGTAACAGTGCCTGTACATCTTCGGGGCTGACATAGTCTCGATGCTGCAGCCAGGCTCGTGCACGGGCACCCCGTTCAAGGGCCAGCGCCGCTCGAGGGCTGGCCCCCCAGCGTAACCATGATTTTAGTTGGCTACTATAGGCGGCTGGTCGGTGTGTAGCGTCAATGAGGGCGGCGATGTACTCTTCGACACTGGGAACAAGGGTTAAGCCCAAGACCTCCTGGCGGGCAGCGAGCATATTTTCAGCCGTCAGAGGTTGTATCATTGCTGCGCTGATATGGGTAGCCATCGCCTCCTGTCGAGCCAAAGCCATGATCAAACGGAGGGTGGCGCGGTCAGGATAATCTACCAGTACATGGAGCATGAATCGGTCCAGCTGCGCTTCAGGCAGAGGGTAAGTTCCTTCATGTTCCAGCGGGTTTTGTGTCGCCATCACCATAAACATGGGGGGGAGCGGGTAAGTAGCGTTGCCTACGCTGATCTGTCGTTCGGCCATCGCTTCTAGCAGTGCTGATTGGACTTTGGCTGGGGCGCGGTTGATTTCATCCGCCAGTATCAGTTGGTGGAACAGTGGGCCTCGCTGAAACGTGAAGCTGCTTGTTTCAGGGCGATAGATATCAGATCCGGTCAGATCAGAAGGTAGCATGTCAGGCGTGAATTGCAGGCGCTGAAAACTGCCTTGTAGGCCGCGAGCCAGGGTTTTAATGGCCCGAGTTTTAGCCAGACCGGGAGGGCCTTCAACCAGCAGGTGTCCATCTGCCAATAGTGCGATCAGCATACGTTCAATCAGGATATCCTGGCCCAGGATTTCATGTTGCAAATAGCTGCGAAGCTCCTCCATAGCCTGTTGCAGGCTACGAGTTTCAGTCGCCGGGGGCACACTCTCAATCACGTTGTCATCCTCATGAAGTAACCGCAACAAATGGTAAGAATATTGGCAGTTAGATGGGGCTTAATTTTTATTTATCCAGTCGTGCACATAATTTCATTGTTAGCTACTGTCATATTCTTCGTGGGTTGTTAGCGGCTGTGTAAAACCGCCTGATTCTGCAGCGTAATTTTGCAGGCTGCTCACGGGATTAGCCACACAGGCCAGTGAAGGGGATGGCGATAGCGGTGATAGTTCGGGTGGAAGCTGGAGTGGTAGTGATACCTCGGCGACATCGGCAGATAAAGTTGCGCTGTAATGGTGTCTAGGGCGACGCCTGGCAGTGATCATGTGTTCACTGAATTATTGATCTAGATCAATTTCAACTCCGGACTCTGGTGTAGCCTAATCAGAAGTGAACAAATGTACACTAATGATCAGGCCCGTTAGCCATGGAGATTAGCCATGATTAAACTCAGCAATCTGGATGCTGCCTTCATCCATCTGGAAACGCCAACCAGTCCCATGCACATTGGGGCAGTCATGTGTTTTTCCGCGGCAGGGGAGACTCCTATGAGTTTGTCTCGCCTCAAAGCGCACGTGTCGTCACGATTGGATGTTCACCCTTTATTTCGTAGACGCTTAAAGTCCAGGCGGCTGGGTTTAGAGTATGAATGGGAGGAGGTCTCAGAGCTTTCGCTGGATCATCATATTCGTGGTCTACGTTACCCTGGACCCCTTAATGAAGATACGCTGAGTGAGCTTACGGCAAAATTTTTTGCACAGCCCCTGGATAGGGCGCGTCCCTTATGGGAGATTCTTTATATTGAACGTAAGCCTGATCCTGAAGGCATTCGGCATTTCGATACGGGTCATGAGTATGCCTTTGTGGGCATCATTAAGGTTCATCATGCTGCGGTTGATGGCGTATCCGCTGAGGTGGTCATGACAGCCTTGTTGGATGGCTTGCCTGCGCCGATTAATTCGTCAGGCACTACGAGAGGCCAAGCAAATCTATGGCCTGTGCGATTACGTCATAGCGCTACTCAGGTATGGGCACGCCTCAACAGGCGACCATGGCGTGACTTGCCTTATTATATGCAAGCACCCAAGACTCCATTCGGTGTCGCTACGATCGAAGATCGACAGCATATCTGTCTGTCATTACCCATGAAGCAATTACAGGCGATCAAAGGCTCGCTTCCTGGTGCAACCCTGAACGATGTTATCGTGAGTGTCGTGGGAGGGGGGCTAAGAGGCTATTTGCTTGAGCAGGATAAGCTGCCTCAGCAACCGCTGATTGCCATGACACCGGTTTCCCGCCGTGCTGATAAACAAGACGTTGGGGGAAATCAGGTGTCAGCCATGTTAATTGAGTTGGCGACGGATGAAGAGTGTCCTCGCCTTCGCCTGGCCAAAGTACATGCCTGTTCAGTGGTTGCGAAAGACTATAACCAGCATTTGCAGATAGAATCTCTTTTTGCCAGTTTGCCGAGCCATGCGGTTTCCCTAAGCCTTAAGGCGTGGACAGCTGCAGGTCTGACTGAACTCCTGCCCTCCTTGTTTAATGTGATCATTACCAATGTGCCGGGGTCTAGACAACCACTGTCTTTGGCAGGTTTCCCCCTCGAAGCCATGCATGGAGTGGCTCCCGTCTATGCTGGACATGCCCTGACCATCGTGGTGTTAAGTTATAGGGATAACGTGTCGCTGAGTCTGTCCTGTACCCGAAGCTCTGTGACCAACCCCATCGCCATGCGTCGGCATTTGCAGCATGCTATGGAGGATCTGTCTAGGGCGTGTGGGGTTGCTAAGCCCGCTGTGAAGGTAGCTAGGACTCTAGGGGTAAGCGAGGAAAGTGTGGCCTGAGTAACCAGCGATTGATCAACCAGGCGAGCAAAGCACATAATTCCATCGTACTGACAACAGGAAAGGCATCTTGGCGATGCCAGGATGCCATGCTTGAGCTGACCAGGGTTGCCAGAGCAAATTGTAGTGCTCCCATGAGAGCGGCGGCTGTACCAGCGCGTTGACTTCCTTGCGTCGCTAAAGCGGCAGCCACGGCATTGGGAACTATGCAGCCTAAGGAACCCATGTAGATAAATAACAGGGTAAGAAGCCCGTAGAGGCTCTGATAGCCAGACCAGGTCATGAGTAACATGGCTAAAGCGGTGAGTACGGGTATATGGATAGCCCGATTAAGCAAATAGGTCATGTCGTATTGACGCAACCAGTAGGCGTTGAGTTGGCTGCTTAAAATGAAAGCTCCGGCATTGGTGCTGAAAATCAGGGCGTAGTGTTGCGGGGATACGCCCAGTACCTGCATCAGCAGGTAAGGAGAGCCAGTGATATAGGCAAACATGCCGGCCATCACCAGGGTGGAAGATAAAGCAAATCCCATAAAACGACGTTCACGCAACAGGGCAAGAAAGACGGCAGGGACTTCATGCCAATCAGGCGTATGTTGCCGACTGGCTAAGGGATGAGTTTCTTCCAGCCCCCACCAGGCAGCGATCAAGGCCATAGTGGCAGCCAGAGCCTGCAGGATAAATATTCCTGGCCAGTTGAAATGATGCAATAAATAACTGCCCAGGCTAGGTGCGAGTATGGGGGCAGCTCCCATGACCAGCATCAAACGGGACTGTGCTTGTGCAGCTGCTCGGGCATGGCAGCGATCTCGCACAATGGCGCGACTTATAACCATGCAGGAGCAAGCGCCCAACGCTTGTATAAAGCGTAGAGCAATCAGTTGATGCATGCTGGTGGAAAAGCTGCAAGCTAAAGAAGCGAGCAGGTACACGCCCACGCCAAACAACAAGGGAGCCCTGCGACCTAGGTGATCACTGACAGGGCCATAGATCAATTGCCCGACAACCAGGCCCATAAAAAATCCGGATAGGGTGAGTGGAGCGCCGCGTCCCATCTGTGCTTCAATCGCTGGGAAAGCCGGCAGATACATATCGATAGCTAGAGGGCCCAGAGCCACCAGGGCTCCGAGCAGGATCAACCAAGAACCTGATGATCGCTCAGGTGTCATCATGACGACAGGGTTTATGTTTACGAGCGATGTCTGCGATGCTTCCAGCCATGGATACAAATTCACTGGGCATCATGATGATGGTGGTGGTGTTCTGCTCGGCACCTACTTCAGTAATCATTTGCATGCGTCTGAGCTCAAGGCCCGCTGGGTTTTCCATAATGACCCCGGCAGCTTCCCTGAGTTTGATGGATGCTTCCACTTCCGCCTGTGCCTTGATAATGCGAGCACGTTGTTCACGCAGGGCTTCAGCCTCTTGAGCCATGGCGCGCTGCATGGATTCAGGGATTTCAACGTTGCGCATTTCCACCCTGCTGACTTTGACACCCCAAGGTTCAGTAGCCGTATCAATAGCCAGACGCATAGTCTGGGACAAAGATTCTTGTTCTTTGAGGATGTCATCCAGGGAATGTCTTCCCATGATGTTGCGCAAAGAGGTCAGGGCAACCTGGATAACGGCGCGATCGACATCGCGGACATCGATGACGGCCTTGATCGGGTCTACGGTCTCATACCAAATAACGGCTGTCACTTTGACGGGAACGTTATCCTTGGTGATAGTCTCCTGCTGATCCACGGAGGCCGTGATCGTACGCATGTCTACCAAGGTACAGTTCTCAATGCCTGGAATGATCCAAAACAATCCGGGTTCTTTGACACGCTGGAATTTACCTAAACGAAACACCAGGGCGCGTTGCCAGGCTTGCGTTATTCGAAGACCAGATACGACGATGACGACACCCAATATCAGAAAAGGAATAATCATGATCATTATACCTATGCGAGGGGCAGGGAGCTGAAGCATAGCGACCTCGGGCAGAATCGTCCATGACCACGGCACAGGGGAACACTTGCTGGTTGTTCGGTGAATCGCTACATTGTGCTCTGAGCCTAATCAGATCTAACAGGAGCAGTATCATGGGTCATGACATACATATTGATCGTCCGGATGGAGGTACCTGTCTTGCTTATCTGGCTGAAGTGCCGCAGGCCCGAGCAGCTGTCATCGTTATTCAGGAATGGTGGGGTTTGAATCAGCAGATTCGTAGCATCGCAGACCGCTTTGCTAGGGCAGGTTTTACAGCGTTGGCTCCTGATCTTTATCATGGTAAACAGGCCAGTGATGCTGATGAGGCCAGTCATATGATGCAAAATCTGGATTTTCCGGGAGCTACGCATCAGGACTTGCTGGGTGCAGTGCGCTATCTCAAGCAGACAGCAGGACATGTCGGGGTCATGGGGTTTTGTATGGGAGGCGCTCTGACCATTGGGGCTGCTGTACGCTTGCCTGAAGTCGATGCGGCTGTCTGTTTTTATGGTGTGCCACCGACTGAATTTGCTGATCCGGCTGCTATTAAAATACCGTTTCAGGGGCATTTCGCCAATTGGGATGAATGGATTACCCCTGCTGTGGTGGATCAGTTGGAGCAGTCCATGAAGAAAGCCGGTCAGCACCCTGAGATTTTTCGATACGATGCTGACCATGCTTTTTGCAACCAGATGCGCCCCGAAGTGTATCAACCCCAGGCTGCCGAGGCAGCGCTCAATCGAACCGAAGCCTTTTTCAAGCAGCATTTACGGTGAGGTTGCGTGAATTTTTATAGGGAGACGACGCTGGGACCGGTTTCCATTACCCTGGAAGCCGGGGAGGTGCGGGCTGTACAGTTTGGCGTTATGGTTAAGCCCGTTGAGCAGCCCCTGGTGGATGCCCAAACCTACGTACTTTTGCAGCAGGTTGTGGCCGTGTTGGAGGGGGATGTTATAGAGCTGCCGTTACGTTTGATCGGTAGTCCTTGGCAGTTACAAGTTTGGAGAGCCCTATTAAATATCCCAAGAGGACAGGTCAGGTCGTATGGACAGCTAGCCAGTCTTTTAGGCAGGCCCACCGCTGCGCGCGCAGTTGCTAAAGCCTGCGCCAGCAATCAGTTAGCTGTTCTGGTGCCTTGTCATCGTGTGATTGCTCGTGACGGTAACTTATCGGGTTATCGTTGGGGGCTTGACCTCAAAAAGCAGTTACTGCGACGCGAAGAGGTTATCCCTGCAAGCTAAGGGATAACCTGGGTCGCCACCCTGAAACGTGGCTCTGATCAGGGTTTATCTTTCGGGCAAGGTGATGTTGAGCTCCAGAATCGAGCAGTTACCCTGGTTAGCCATTTCTACCTGGACCTGATCATCACTGATCGGGATATATTTGCGTATGACTTCCAGAATGTCGCGCTGTAGCGCAGGCATATAGTCGGGCTGGCCGCGTTGTTTACGTTCGCTGGCAACGATGATCTGCAAGCGTTCCTTGGCAACCGAGGCGCTACTCTGTGGTTTGCGTTCGCGAAAGAAATCGAACAGGTTCATCATGCCTTAACTCCGAAAAACCGGTTGAGTATTCCCTTTTTCTCGATATCCAGAAACCGGTGGGCTACAGGTTTACCCAAGAGACGATCCACGGCATCAGCATAGGCCTGACCTGCCGTGCTTTCCTCATCGAGAATTACCGGAGTGCCTGCGTTCGATGCCTTAAGCACCGCCTGGGATTCAGGAATGACGCCCAGTAACTTGATGGACAGGATATCTTCCACATCCTGTACGGATAACATCTCACCTTTCTGGACGCGTTCAGGGTGATAACGCGTAAGCAGTAAATGCTGTACCACCGGCTCGCGATTTTCTTCAGCACGTCGAGACTTGCTGGCGAGCAGGCCTAACATACGGTCAGAGTCACGAACCGAGGACACTTCCGGATTGGTCACGACGATGGCTTCGTCTGCAAAATACATGGCCAGATGGGCGCCTTTTTCAATACCGGCAGGAGAATCACAAATAATGAAATCAAACTGCTTGGACAGATCGTTTAGTACTTTCTCAACGCCTTCCTGGGTCAGAGCATCCTTGTCCCGTGTCTGGCTTGCCGCTAATACAAAAAGATTGTCAAAACGCTTATCTTTGATCAGGGCCTGATTAAGATTGGCTTCCTCGCGAATGACATTGATCAGGTCATAGACCACACGTCGCTCACAGCCCATGATGAGATCAAGGTTGCGTAAACCGACATCAAAATCGATGAGCACGGTTTTGTATCCGCGCTGCGCAAGTCCTGTGCCGACGGCAGCACTGGTCGTGGTTTTGCCCACGCCGCCCTTGCCTGAAGTAATTACGATGATCTTGGCCAAAATAGTTATTCCTTGCGTGACGTACCTAAAGGCAGATTGTCGGTCAAAGTGGCTCGATGTGCAATTGTGTATCGAGCAGATAGACCTGAACGGACTGTTGTGACAAGGGGTGTTGTCTCATGGCCTCAGCAATCATGTAGTTACCGGCGATGGCAATCAGCTCGGCATCAAGATGGCGACAGAAAATACGGGCTTGGCTATTGCCTTGAACACCAGCCAAGGCGCGACCCCGCAAGGGTGCATAAACATGGATATTGCCATCAGCGATGAGTTCTGCTCCGGCACTAACGCTGGCGGTCACGATCAGGTCAGCTCCTGCCGCATAAACCTGTTGTCCACCGCGTACCGGTTGGGAGATAAAAACGCTGGGACGGTTGGAAGGTGGTGGGGCAACAGGTTCAGCACTGGGGCGGCGGTTCATCAAGCGCGAAGCTGGCCAGTGCAGTAAGCCGAGTTGATGCACTTGTTCAAGATCTTCAGGTCGCAGGCAACATACCCCGAGTACGTGTACTCGCTGTTGTTCAATCATGTGAATGATAGATTTAAGATCAACATGCCCTTCAGCTTCAGTCAATTTCTCCAGGCTGAGGATGATGCCGGTATCAACAAACATCTGGGGAGCCTGTGCAATTTTTTCTTCAAGTTGCCGTAAAAACTGGTGAGGCTGATTATGCAGCATTTCCAGGATCATCGCTTGCATGGAGCCTGGTTTCAGAGCCAGGCAAGGAGTATTGTCAAATAGATCGTGATCCGTCATGGTGGTCCTGTTCAAAGTCTATGAGGGTGAAGGAAGGTATGAAGCGAGGATTTGGTTGAGCAGTGCGGCTAACCGGAAGCCGGCGAGTTGTAGCTGTTGCCGTATGACGGGCAGGGCATGCTGCAAGTAATGGTCATCAAGCAGGACCGGTTCGCTCAAGGGGTGACCGCATGCAAATCCTGGTAAGTCACCGTAGACAACGTTGACGCCGATCTGATGGCTCTGCCGTAACCAGTCATCGGGTGTTCCTGGTATAAAATGGGCGGGAAGTTGAGTATCCACGGGGGCTTCTTGCAGTGCTAGGCTGACCAGCTCAGTATCCCAAGCCTGATGCAGATTAATTATACGGTCATGAGGTTCCAGCAAGCGCACCTTGACCCTATTTCCGCCGTGGTCATCATGATCACTCACATGCAAAGGCTGGTGCATATCCCCTACGAGATGAACAACCCATTTCAGAGCCTCGTTACGAGCTCGCTGGGAAGCATGGTTGTCCCCCAAAACCTGGATCATATGGTGCAGAACTTCATCGATACAATGTCCCTCAGGACAAGGCCCGGGCCTCTGATCACATACGGGTATGTCACGATAATGCCAGGAGGACTCATGGCGGCCTTCAGGGGTTGCCCGGATTTCATCGGCCCAGTTAGCAATGTCGGCCAGAGTTTTTCGACCGGAAAGTTGTTGATCGGCATTGAGGTCGTTCGCCAGAAGCGACTGTACGGCTGCATGAGCCGCCGGGGTCAGGTTGAGGTCGGCTACGTGACCTATGAACGCGTGCCCCTGACGCCCCCACCCGTGAGCAAGCAGGGGCAGGCATAGTAGCAACAGGTAGCAAAGGCCAGACTTCACGCCATCTCCTGAGTAAATATCACGGCATCCATGGCCAGCATGCCATAGTGTACGCCCAGATCGATAATTTCAGCACGACTATCGGGTCCTGCAGCTCCCAGGCAGACAAAAAGCGGCAAAAGATGTTCAAGGGTTGGGTGATTACGCGCAACATCAGGGGCTTGCTGCTGATAATCAAGCAGGGCCTCGTGTTGTCCGGATCGTAGTCGGTCAAGCATCCAATGCCGAAAGGACTGAACAAAAGGTAATGCGGGGCCATCTTCAGCGATCTGCCCGAAATAACCCAGGTTGTGTGTCAGCCCCCCTGAGCCCAGCACCAGAATATTAAGCTCACTGAGGGCTGCCAACGCTTCCCCCACGCGCAGATGGGATTGCGGTTGGCTATCCGAAAGTAGACTCAAGGCTAAGATCGGTACGCCAGCATCTGGGTACATGGAGAGTAAAGGAACCCATACGCCGTGATCCAATCCACGCCCTGCATCCAGAGAACAGTTCAAGCCATACTCCTGTAGGCGCTGCGTGATGGCATGGGCGAGATCGGGGGCACCAGGAGGTAAATAGCTCAAGTGATATAAATGATCAGGAAACCCATAAAAATCAAAAATCTGCCCAGGTCTTGCTGCCGCCGTGATCGCTAGGCTAGGGCGCTGCCAATGTGCGGATACAACGACTATGGCATCGGGACGGGGGGGTCGCTGGGCCAGTTTTTGCCAAGCCAAGCCAATGCGACCAGGATGAGCAGCCAGAGTGGGGGCTCCATGGGATACAAAAACAACGGGCTGACGGGTCATGGTAGAGGGTCCATGCTGCGAATAAGCTGAAGTATGCCAGAAAAATCCTCATGTTCATGCCCTTCGCTGACATGTTGTGCATAAAGCTGTTGGGCCAGCGAGCCTAAAGGGGTAGATACTTGCATCGCTTTTGCGCTCTGGTGGGCTAAGGTCAGATCTTTGAGCATCAGTTGCGATTGGAAGCCGCCACGGTAATTCTGGCTGGCTGGAGCCTGTGGCATCACGCCAGGCCAGGGGTTATAGACTTCAAGAGACCAGTTGCGTCCCGAACTCTTCTGCATAATGGTAGAGAGCAGGGCGGGATCTAATCCTTGTGAGACACCTAAGTTTAAGGCCTCGCAGGTTCCCAGCATGTGTATAGCCAAGAGCATGTTGTTACAGAGTTTAGCCACGGAGCCAGCACCGGCAGGGCCGGCGTGCATGATGTTTTGACCCATATGGCTCAAGACAGGTTGCGCTAGTGTCACCACGCTGGCGGAGCCGCCACAGAGAAAACTCAAGGTACCGGCAGCCGCGCCTGTGACGCCGCCAGAGACCGGGGCATCGAGGAAGTCCAGGCCGAAGTTTTTCGCCTCCAGATGCAGTTGGCGGCTTAGCTCAGGGCTGATGGTGGAGCAATCGATAACCAGGGTGCCTGCTGCAAGTTGCTGTAACAGCCCGGTTGCTCCCATATATAGGTCATGAACGGCTTGGTCATGGGGGAGCATGCTGATAATGATGTGATGGTGCTCACCAACCTGAGTGAAGGGTTGAGCTCCTTGGTCGAGCAAGGCTTGCAGGCAGGCCGGGGCTGGGTCATAGACCTCCAGGTTAAGACCTGCATTTAGCAGCCTTTGGGCCATACGCCCTCCCATTTGTCCTAAACCAAAAAAAACGATAGGGGCATCCATCAATGTTGCTCCGCAGGAACGATGACAGGTTGTTGGCCCCACGCAGCAGGCCATTGGAAGTAGGTGTGGACATCAACCATGCCCGCATGTTGGTGTTGCCAGTGCGGTTGCTGGTCTTTATCCACCAGCCGTGCCCGTACCCCTTCCGCCAAGTCACCAAACTGGCAGCAATGCATCGCCATGATAAATTCCATAGTGAAACACTCTGCTAAGGAGAGGTATTTGCCGCGACGGAGTTGTTCAAAGACCAGCGAGGCTGTAATGGGGCTGCCAGTTCTCAGGGCCGTGATGGCTTGTTGTATCCATGGAGATGTTGAGTTAATGGCCAGAATTTGACTGATCACCTCAACCGCACTATCACCCCGGCCAGCTGCGCGAATCAGATCTTCATGCTGGCGTAGAGGAGACTCTGGTAACTCTGGGGCATGTCGTCCAAGTTCGCGCACAATATGGGTCAGCATGCGATGGTTATAAGCCGGGTCAATATCAAATTCTGAGGCAGTTAAAGAATCTATCAACGCAGCTAACTGCGAGCTGCCCAGATAATAATCTGCAAATCCTGCGTAAAGCGCATCAGCTGCGTTGAGAGGAGCTCCGGTCATGCCAAGAAAACAGCCCATGCCTGGCGGTAGCCGATTGAGAAACCAACTGCCTCCTACATCGGGGAATAAGCCGATGCTAATCTCTGGCATGGCAAGACGCGATGTATCGGTCACCACGCGATGACTGGCACCGGCCAGCAGCCCCATGCCTCCACCCATGACGACACCGGTAGCCCAGACCAGCACAGGTTTGGAATAAGTGTGTAGCAGGTAGTCGAGGCGGTACTCTTCACTAAAAAAGGATTCGGCATCAAGGTTACGAGCTCCGGACGGGAGCGCACGTATGCTGTCATAAAGTTGGCGTATGTCCCCCCCAGCGCAAAAGGCGCGTTCCCCCTCGCCTTTGAGCAGGATCAGCGCTATTCGGGAATCAGCTTGCCATTGTCGCAGTTGCTGATCGAGCAGGCGAACCATGTCCAACGAAAGCGCATTTAATGAGCGTGGAGAGGACAAGGTGGCAACAGCAATCTGCATACCCGAAGCGGTATCCAGAGTTTCGGTAGTTATGGGCGTGTCGTTCATAAAAAATCAACGCAATTGGATGGTAGTATTAAGTTCGCTGGGTTGAGATTCTTCGGGCCAGCGAGTCGTGATAGTTTTGGTTTCGGTATAAAAGCGTACCGCTTGTTTGCCGTAGGCATGCAGGTCACCATAAAAAGATTTGCGCCATCCGGTAAAGCTGAAGAAGGGTAGAGGAACCGGGATGGGGATATTGATGCCGACCTGTCCGACTTCGATATGGTGCTGAAATTTACGTGCAGCGGCGCCGCTACGGGTAAACAAGGAACAGCCATTACCGTAAGGGTTGGCATTGATCAATTGGATGGCTGCATCCAGCGTATCGACTTCCATGCAACTGAGTACGGGGCCAAAAATTTCTTCACGGTAGATACGCATCTCGGCAGTGACACCGGTAAACAGGGTGGCGCCGATCCAGTGACCATCCTCAGCGCCATCAACCGTAGCTTGGCTGCCATCAAGTAGACAGACTGCGCCTTCTTTTTTGCCCGTTTCAATCAGATCCAGTACACGAGCACGAGCACGAGAGGAGATGAGTGGGCCAAATGCTGCGTCAGGATCATCGTAAAGTCCCGGCTTGAGTTGTTGCAAGGCATCAGCAACCTCATGTTGCCATGCCTGAGCTTCACCCACAAAAATTGCCACCGAGATAGCCATGCATCGTTGTCCGGCAGCACCACAGGCAGCTCCGGCCAAGGCATTGATGACCTGGGTTTTATCCGCATCGGGCATGATGACCATATGGTTCTTGGCCCCAGCCATACACTGTACCCGCTTTAAGTGCTGCGTGGCGGTTCGATAGACGATTTCACCGACAGGCACCGAGCCGACAAAGGAAACTGCTTTGATGTCGGGGTGTTCGAGTAGTTGCTGCACATGAGAAGCTCCACCGTGAATCACTTGCAGTACACCGGAGGGACAGCCAGCCTCCATAAAGAGTTCAGCCAACCGGGTAGGGGTCAGGGGAACTTGCTCAGAAGGTTTGAGAATAAATGTATTGCCGCAGGCTATGGCTAGGGGAAACATCCATAAGGGAATCATCGCTGGAAAATTAAAAGGCGTGATACCTAAACAAACACCTAACGGCTGGATCAAGGAATAGATGTCTACTCCTCGCGCTACATTCTCTGCGGTCTCTCCCATGAGCATACTGGAAATGCCTGCTGCCTGTTCAACCACTTCAATACCTCTCCAGACATCTCCACGCGCGTCAGCCAGGGTTTTGCCTGTCTCACGGGCCAGTAACCGGGCAAGATCCTCTTGGTGTTCTTTAAGTAATGCCTGATATCTCATCATTAAACGTGCGCGTTCGGGAGAAGGCACTTCTTTCCAGGATAAGAATGCATTTTTAGCTGAAGTCACGGCCTTGTTGATTTCATCAGGGGTAGCCAGGGTGACTTGCGCCAGAGCTTGGCCAGTTGCAGGATTTTGCACTTCCAAGCTCATTGATCCTGCGCTAGGCGTGAATACGCCATCAAGTAACAGAGGAACGACAGGTAACGTCATGATGGAGCCTCACATAATTAGCGGAAAATATCCTCATCAACTAACCCATGTCAGATGATCAGAGCTGACTACCCAAGCATGAGATGCATTGCTAGTTGGTGCCAAGCATAGTTCTTTTTTAGGAGAGGTGGCCATAGCCTGGAGTATGCAGGAGCAGGTTCATGGCGTATGGCTACGGGTGCAAATTTACCTGCCATGTAAGAAACCAGGAGTAACCTGCTTTAAGTGACTACCTGGCGCAGAGCCTGAGCTTAATTGAAAACGTAGGGCCGCCTTCGTCATATAACAAACTGGAAACCCTGTTGCCAATAGAGCATGGCTTGGATCGTGCCTTGGAATTTTGCTCCCAGGAAGTGGTATATCCTCCTTTTTCATCATGTTGAGTTGGGTTAGGGATCAATGGCTCGAACGGATGCATCAGCTTCCTTCTTGGGCAAAAAGCCAATCAAATTAGGGTTATGGGCAACCAGGTTCAACATGTCAGTTTCACTAGAAACCATACGTGGCGGTGTTGCCCTGCCTGTAAATACTAATTGGCTCCAGTAGGCTCGAACTTGATTGTCACTTTTGTGTAGTACATGATGCGTGAAATCTTCATAACTGGGTGTCCCTTCTGCTAACTGAACCGGGACTGCAGGTGAGCCATCAGGAAAACTTTTCTTTTTTCCTAGAAAGATGGCTTGAATGTCCTCAGCAGACAGATTGTTTGTGTTGTTTTTATTGATAATAACAACCGTATCAGGTGTTGAATCAGCCCAAGATAAGCTAATATTAGCTAATAAGACCATAAATAGGGTGATGAGTTTCTTCTGGCTTATTGTGTTCATGGTCCATTCTCCTTAAAAGACCGTGTCTATGCCAACGGTGACGGTTCGTGTATTTCCAAGAAATGGCCAGTGAGAATCGTCTGTCATATCATCGTACTGTAATTTCAGGTCCATATTTTTACGAAAATCCCACCGTATGGATGCCGTACGCGTGAAATGGCTTTCAGCATAGGCGGGTGAAGGGATATTGTCCTCATGAAAACTTGAATAGGTCAGCATGGGTAGGAAGTTTCCAATATGATAACCAATGCCTAGCAAAGATGAATGGTAATAGTCTCTATCTTGCGGTCTAAGGAATTCATTAAACTCTGAGCGAATAGCCCAATTGCCAGGATCTAGATTGGCAGAAACACCTTGGAACTTCTGATGATCACCCACGTGCAGATATCCAACGCCCACTTGAGAGCGTGTTACATCATTCTGCATATAGACTACTCTGACATCCCACCAGTCACGGCTGAAATCTAAATAACTCCCGATCATATTGTACCAGTATTCATTGATAGGCTGACCATTACTGCCATCACCTGGGCTGCTGTTGTAATACATGAGTTGCAGCATTTTATTGTTATGATCATGTTCAGCTCCTGTCCATGTGTTCCAGGTCAGGGCTACATCATAGATAATGGTATTGCTATACATCAAATTGGCGCCATTATAATGATCAATTTGCCAGCCGTATAAATCGCCCGGTGGGCGCATCCATGCATAATCATAACCAATGTCAATAAAGTCAGAGTACATAAACAAGGGAAGGCGTTTGCGCCCCACTTGTAAGGTCCAGTTAGGTCCCAAGCCGTATCCGGCATAGAACCAGTCCACGGAGCCATCGCCATATTCATGAGGAGATGCGCGCAAGGTGGCCTCGGCAGTCAAGGACAGCCCATTTTGCCACATCAAGTTTTCCTGAATGCCTGCACGTGATTCAGGGCTTAATGAAAACCTCTTGTCATACAGACCCACATTTGGCCAATTGCCCACAGAACATGGGCAATGACCATTATCTAAAACAGGGTCTACTGTGCCAGGCGTACCTCCTGAAGCAGCCAAAACGCCTGATCCAGGAGAACCTGATACCACGGCTCCACCAATGAGTGAAGCAAATCCACTGGTAACGGCTTCCATGGCTGATGTTTGGCAAGATAAGCCCAGCAGAGCTATAGATAGGGGGGTAATAAAGGGTAAAGACCTCATGCCTGAACTCCTTGTCAGGAAAACTTTTTAAATTCTAGTTGTCATTGTGAATAGTGCTTTGGCCGTTGGTCGGAAATCTGTCAGGCAGGAGGCTAAGGTTTAAAATAGGGATAGAAGAAATCTGACCCTGTGAAAAATTTACATGCGTAAGGGAATTCACTGAATTGTGCGAGAAGTCCCCGAATTTATTCGTGGGGAGGAAAGCGCTACGTTATGATACCCCTCTTTTATGAGCCTCTTGCAAAAGAGTCAGCTGAAAATGGCCACATTTAACAGGTCGCCCTGACTTGGCGAAAAATTAACCTATTTTATTCACTTGCCCATGATCAGTGGGCCAAAATCAAGGAATTCACCCTCGACTGTTCAATACTCACCCAACACTTCCAGCCCGCTTCGTTTTTGCAGTGGGTGGCGAATGCAGAGATCGATGCAGACTCAAAGCCAAACTGCTTGACCAGGGCTTTGAAGGCAGCGGTTCGCTCTTTGTTCTTGAGCTTGCGGGCCGCCTGCCACGCTTTGGATTCGCGCATGAGATCCAGTCGTCGCAGGGATTCGCCCAAGGTAGCGTTATACAGGCGTGTACCTGCCAGCAGCCGTGCACAAAGCTGACGCTCATGCTCTTGACTGACGGATAACGGCAGTTCAGCGATGTAGGTCAACGTCTTGGCTCGTTTCATACGTTCTTCTGCTTCTCGATATATTGCTTGATAACTTCCAGCGGAGCACCACCCACCGTGCTGACAAAGTAACTGTTCGTCCACAGCGTTGGCAGGCGGGATTTCAGGTGTGGAAACTCCGACCGCAAGACGCGGGACGATGCTCCTTTCATGGCCTTTACGAGCTTATGAATGCCATACTG
>JAJZHP010000009.1 GCA_021804355.1 Pseudomonadota bacterium
TTCACCCACGCGGCATGGCTGGATCAGGGTTGCCCCCATTGTCCAATATTCCCCACTGCTGCCTCCCGTAGGAGTCTGGACCGTGTCTCAGTTCCAGTGTGACTGATCATCCTCTCAGACCAGTTACGGATCGTCGCCTTGGTGAGCCTTTACCCCACCAACTAGCTAATCCGACCTAGGCTCATCTCATAGCGTGAGGCCCGAAGGTCCCCCACTTTCTCCCGTAGGACGTATGCGGTATTAGCGCAAGTTTCCCTGCGTTGTCCCCCACTACGAGGCAGATTCCTAGGCATTACTCACCCGTTCGCCGCTAGGACCGAAGTCCCCGCTCGACTTGCATGTGTTAGGCCTGCCGCCAGCGTTCAATCTGAGCCATGATCAAACTCTTCAGTTCAAAGTTTAATAGCTGCTTAAGGCAACCAATCTTGGCTCAACGGAATTCAAAAACGCTCAAATGACTATTCGAGTGTTCTTGCCGTTGAAATATCTTAAAGACCATTCCATCAGCAAAAACCCACACAAATTGTCTTGTCTAATCAGTTAAAGATCCAAGTCATCGATCGTCTCGATCACCTTCCCCTCAGCAGGGAGCGCGCATTCTACTCGCTTTCCCTACCCTGTCAAGCCTTATTTCTGCCTGACATCTCCGTTTCTGTTTGCTTGTCGCTGCACATCAGCGGAGAGCGCGCATTATAGGGGCCTGATCTACGCTGTAAAGCACTTTCTTTAGCAAACTGAACTGATCGCTCACTCTTTGAGCAATACCTTAGCTATCGCCTTTTTTCCAGCCTGAATTACATGGCTTTCTCCCACACGCATGCACCAATCGCCAGCCACTTGCTGTCCATCGATATACACGACTTGTCGATTGATGACGTCTTTAGCTGCCGCTGAATTTCGCACCAATCCCGCCCGATTGAGCACTGCCGCCAACGGCAGCGTATCCGCCCCTTCAGCTTGCAGTATCACTTCAGGAACCTGTTCTGGAATTTCTCCGGGGGCTAATAAATTCCCCGCGCTATGGGGCGCAGCTGCAGCTGCCTCTTTGCCATGAAAGCGCTCAACCAGCTCAAGTGCCAGCATTTTCTTGATTGCTTGCGGTGAAAGCCCCGCACTTACCTCGGCTTTAAGCTGGGCTATAGCTTCTACCGACAGAAAGCTCAATAAATCAAAATACCGCCACATCAAGGTATCAGGCATAGACAGTAGTTTTTGATACATTTCGCCAGGAGCATCATGTATCCCTACGTAATTACCTAAGGATTTGGACATTTTTTGTATTCCATCCAGACCCTCGAGCAGCGGCAAGGTAATAATGGACTGAGGTGCCTGCCCCGCATTCTTTTGCAAGGTTCTCCCCATAAGCAGATTGAAGGTCTGATCCGTCCCTCCCAGTTCGACATCAGCCTGCAAAGCCACCGAGTCATAACCTTGCAGCAAAGGGTACAAAAACTCATGAATGGCTATGGACTGCTGGCCCGCAAAGCGCTTGGCAAAATCATCTCTCTCCAGCATGCGAGCCACAGGATACTGCGCCGCCAGGGCAATAAGATCGGCTGCAGACAACTGACCCATCCATGATGAATTGAATACAACACGCGTGTGTTTTTCATCCAGGATTTTGAATACTTGCTCGGCATAGGACCGGGCATTGGCTTGCACTTGCTCCTCGGTTAAGGGTTTGCGCGTAATATTCTTACCGGTAGGATCACCAATGCGCCCGGTAAAATCTCCGATCAGAAAAATGACTTCGTGACCTAAATCCTGAAAAACCTTGAGCTTATTGATCAATACCGTATGCCCAAGATGTAAGTCAGGAGCTGTTGGATCAAATCCAGCCTTGATGCGTAAGGGCCGTCCCTCGCGCAATTTAGCCATCAATTCATCTTTCTGGATGATACTCTCAGTGCCGCGCTCAATAAGCTGCATCTGTTGTTCTGCACTTGTCATCGCCTTTACACTCTCGCCAGGAGGGCCAACATTCTATCAGTCCTCGCATCATTATCAGGAGTATTTCATGCCTTCCGAACTTTATTTGGGACTCATGTCAGGCACCAGCCTGGATGCCATCGATGCCGTGCTATTAGACTGCCGCTCGCGCCCACGGCTGGTGGCCAGCCTAAGCCTACCACTGGAGCCTGAATTACGTGAAACCCTGCTGGCTCTCTGCCAGCCTGGTGATGAGGAAATTTTTCGCATGGGGATCGCGGATGTTGCTATGGCAAACGCTCTGGCGCACGCAGCGAATTGCTTGATGCAAGAGGCCGGCTGTACTCCCGATGACATCGCTGCCATCGGCAGCCATGGACAAACTGTACGTCACCACCCTGAATCAGGATTTACTCTGCAGCTAGGCGATCCCAACCTGATTGCTGAACTAACGAACTGCCATGTTGTCGCTGATTTTCGTCGTCGAGATATCGCTGCCGGCGGACAAGGCGCTCCTTTGGTACCGGCCTTTCATGCTGCCATGCTACGTCAGCCTGGCGAGCACCGCTGCGTACTCAACCTGGGAGGAATGGCTAATATCAGTTGGCTGGATGCTGATGCTCGGCGCCCCGTCCTTGGTTTTGACACTGGCCCCGCTAATGTTCTGATGGATGGCTGGATGCAAGCACAGCTACATCAGCCCATGGACCGAAACGGGCAGCTGGCTCAACAAGGCCGCATCATCGAAACTTTTTTAGAACAACTGATGCAACACCCCTACTTGAGTTTACCCCCCCCTAAGAGCACAGGGCGAGAAACCTTTAACCAAGCATTCCTGCAAAGCACTCTGGACTCTATGGATGGTGTATTTTCCCACCCTGATATTATGAGGACGCTGCTGGAATTTACGGCACGCAGCATAGCTCAGTCTGTACTTGATCTTGGACAACAAGGTCGGTTGATCGCCTGCGGCGGTGGCAGTTACAACCCCTTGCTGATGCAGCGCCTGCAAGCATTACTTCCCTGCTTCGTGGTAGAAACGAGTTCAGCACATGGCATAGAGCCACAATGGATGGAGGCGATGGCGTTTGCATGGCTGGCTTGGGCCCGACTGCATGGACAACCGGGCAATGTCCCTAGTGTTACCGGAGCTCGGGGCTTGCGCTGCCTGGGGGGACTCTACTCACCCACCACCGACTAAACCGAAAAGGACGAACCACAACCGCAAGTGGACTGGGCATTAGGATTCTTGACAATAAAACGTGATCCTTGCAAACCTTCCGTATAGTCGACTTCGGATCCAGCCAGATACTGAAAACTTAAGGGATCAACCACCATACGTACATCGCCGTTATTAAATACTGAATCACCTTCTTTTTCAGCTTCATCGAAGGTAAACCCATAGGAAAAACCAGCGCACCCGCCCCCCGTGATATAGACCCGCAGTAATAAATTACTATTTTCTTCGCTGGCACGCAGACGACGTACTTTTTCAGCGGCAGCATCCGTCAGGGCCATGGCGTGTTCTAAAGATGACACAGCACTATCCTCTCTTAAATCCAGCATACACGGATGTTATCATATAACCTAGTAATTTACTAGGTTACTGCTTCATCAGCGGATGCTTGCTGTATAGGTTTTTCTTCAAAGCGCCGCACACTACCATTGACCTGGGCACCCATCGACATTTCCATATCGTTATAATAAACCGTACCCGTGATGCGCGCCTGGGAGCATAACTCCAGATACTGACTCACATAGAGATCCCCGAGCACAACACCATTGATGATGGCATGCGGCACATGTATATCGCCCTGCACTTCACCATGAACATGCAAAATACCATCATGTGAGATGACATTTCCCTTAAGCAATCCTTCGATATGAAAGCCGCCTACGAAAGTAATCTCCCCCTGAATTTCAGCATATTTAGCCAGAAAACTATGCTCTTTATAGCTGCTTTTCAGGATGTCACGCTTACTTTTACGCCAGAACATTCCCATCCCCTCGGTCACACACATCAAGCCGGCGTCAGTTCCCATTTGAACTGTTTTTCAACATGCTGTGGCCTGCTACCCTGAGATACTATCTTAATTGTCACGACTTGCGGTTGAAAACCTGCAGGCAGCACCCATTCACCAATTAAACTCTGAAAGTACTGCATATGAAAGCTGTCGTCACCGCTATGCATCACTGAGCTGGATGAGTGGCCGTGTTCCAGTCCCTGGACAGTAACCTCCATTTTTCCGCTGACCTCTCCTCCATCAGCCTGAGTTTGTGTCAATAAAATCCGGAAAGCAAAATGATAGGGTTGCGGGGTCGCATGCAAGACAAATTGTTCAATATTAAGGCCTCGCGCATTTTGCTGTGGGTTCAGGATGCGTTTGTACAACGCCACTTGCTGCTCTAAGCCGCTGATACTATCCAGCAAATCCTTATTTTGCTGTCGTAGTTGTTCAGTCGCTGCCAAAACCATAGCTTGATCATGCTGAGCGATGGAAACCTGGTCGCGCATATGCCTAAACTGTTGTGCATAGAGGCGCACGGTTTGCCTTAACTCCAGAACTTCGTCGGGCGTTGCTCCATAACGCGCCCCACTAAAGCGCGTCCCCGCTATAAATGCCAGAGTCAACAGAATGACAACCCCCACGCCTCCACTCACCCGCATAAACAAGGTTCGCAGTGGCCGGTAAGGGACCAGTATCAACTTCTGTAAACGTTCGCGTCGACCCGCCACGACAGTTGCTTCAAGGCATCAGCGGGACATGCTGCAAACCACGATTCTGCGGCAGCCCCAGCATGAGATTCATATTCTGAACAGCTTGACCAGCAGCTCCTTTGACTAGATTGTCGATCACTGACAGGATAACCAATGTTTTACCCGACAACGGCCTGTGTACAGCCAGTCGGCAAATGTTGCTGCCGCGCACACTCCGCGTTTCAGGATGAGAACCCGCAGGCATCACATCAACCAGATCATGATGCTGGTAAAAGGTTTCATACAAAGACTGCACGTCAAAATCGGTGGGTAAAAGACGAGCGTATACCGTAGCGTGTATTCCTCTGATCAGTGGCAACAGGTGCGGAACAAAGGTCACTTCCAGTGGTTTTCCTGCATACACACTTAATTGCTGATTAATTTCAGGCAAGTGCCTGTGTCCTGATACCCCGTAGGCTTTAAAGGAATCCCCTGCCTCAGGTAAGAGCGAGCTTATATGGGCCTGCCGGCCAGCACCAGAAACACCAGACTTGCAATCCGCAATGACCCCTTCAAGGTCAATGATACCTGCTGATATTAACGGCAATAAAGCTAATTGCACCGATGTTGGGTAGCACCCCGGATTTGCAACCAGCCTGGCCTGAGCGATCAACCCTGCGTTCACTTCGGGCAAACCATAGACTGCTTCTGGCAAAAACTCAGGGCAGGCATGCGTTTGTCCGTACCAGGCAGCCCAGGACCGGGCATCACGTAAGCGAAAATCGGCACTCAGATCGACCACCTTGATGCCTGACTTGAGCAGATCAGGCACCATATGCATGGCTACACCGTTAGGCGTGGCAAAAAATACCAAATCACAACCCTGAAGTTGCTCCAGCGTAGGTTCCGTGAACTCCAGATCCAAAAATCCACGCAAACTACTGAACATGGTTGCAACTGACACTCCTTGCTCAGAGCGGGAAGTGATGGCTTTGACCTTAACATCAGGGTGCGCCGCCAGCAAACGAAGCAGCTCTACACCGGTATAACCCGTTCCTCCGACAATCCCCACCTTAAACATACCCATCTCCACTACAGCTTACTTAGGTGGTATTATCGGTCATGATCAGCTATTGCCGCAAACCCTGACAAAAACTAGGCCATCACAGGTATCCCTTCAACGGCGTCATCACCTAAAATCTCAAAAGCAGCCCTGTGTTGCGTTACCAAATGCCTGACGGGCAGTCCCGCACGCTCTAACCATAAGTCACAAGCCGCTACTTTGCTATTTAAACAAATATGTTCACCTCCTGGAGGATTGTCATATCGTAATGCTACGCACTCATGACGTTGGGCTGAAATAGTCCCTCTAACCCTGATACCTTTGGCCGATGAGGCAAAGGACCACGCTAACGGTTCCCATCGGCTATGGGCCCGCAGTGCTTGTAGCATTCCATTGAGTCGAATCTCTTGCCCATCGATGCGCAATACCAACAAGGTCATCACCGGGGTCCAAAAATTTCTCCATCGCACACGTGCGGCAATGATCTCAAAAAAAACATCAGGCTCCTTATCAAAACCAACCACTTGTCCCCATGCATAATGGTCCGTATGGCGGCTACCCCAATTATGATTTTCACTACCTACCCAATGATCGATGGGAATCAGTAACCCATTGACTTGTAAGGTACCGATAAAGCTAACCATAGGTCGTGTAGTCACTGACTTGGCCCGAGGAAAGCTCGATGTGTACCAGCGCTCAGGCAAGAGCAGCACAGGCATCGTACTTCCTTCATACCTCAAATCCCATCGTACCTCATCAGGCCCTTGTGCCTCTCCCTTGGCAATACCTGAACGCAGATATGAATCACCCCATGCTATGTCCAGGCAATTTTCTGCATATCGTCCCTCATCCAGGGGGTAGACTGACTTGGCGACATGAATCACGCGTGGTTCGTCCTGAGAGTAGACCACCCATAGCTCCGCCAGCGCAGGTAAATGGGTGTCTTGTGGAACTAAGAGGGTATATCGGATCCAGAATGCCTCAGCACGCTTGGGATGATTCGCTCGCAAAAACCAGCTCTCGTAATGCCCACCGCGCATGCCTGGCCGGTAACGGGCGCCCTGCCATATAGCCAGACTCATGGTTTTATCCTCGTTGGGGTACAATTCCAGCGCAGGGCCTGGAATGGAAAAGCCAGAATGGACTGCTGATAAACCACCTCAGCCGACCCTAAGCATTCTCCTGATGCATGAAATACCTGCATGGGACAGGTCACTAACGATGCTTTCAATCGCTGCAGTTGATAGGTTTTCTTGCCACGCAGGTAAACGAGGCCATGCTCGCCATGATTAAACACCAATTCATAGCGCGGCCCGCGCCAATGTAAGGTGAGCGTACCCCCTAAAACATAGACCTTTTCATCGAGATGAACCCGTCCTGACACGTTTCGTGGCACCGACCAATGCCATATATGTTCCGTCGATGCAATGATTTCAAGCTGCAATGACTGTCGCGTTTTTCCCTGCCATTGCACCCAGCCCTGCAGGCTTTCATGTATTTCAAGCACACCTAGCATGGTCTATGCTCCCTCGGTTTGCAGTAATTGATCAGCCAGCAATCTTGATGCTCGCATGGCCATAGCCATGATGGTGACCTGAGGATTTGCCCCTAACGAACTAGGGACACTGGAGCCATCCATGACATAGAGTCCGGGAACTCCCCAAACCTGATGCTCCGGGTTACAAACTCCATATTGTGGGCTCGCAGCAATTCTGGCCGTACCCAAGGGGTGATAGGCGGACATTAAAAACCGACGCTGTGAGGGATTTGTACGCCAAAAATTTTCAAGGTCATCCACATTTTCGATCACAGCATGTTGGATCAACCCGGGGATACATACACGCGTAGCTCCTGCCGCCAGAAACAACCTGACCAGCACATCTATGCCGCGCTTAAACCTGACAAAATCATCCTCGTTCATACGGTAGGTGATGGCAGGCCAATCCCGCTCCAAGCCCGCTCTGACTACACCCCGGGAGCTATCTTTGAGCATGACGCCAAAATATGCCGTTTGTTGATAACGAGCGATATTGGTAACCGCTCCTTCGGCGCGCCACGGACCTATCATGCCATGGAGCCAAAGTGGCGGGGTCCCCCCTTCAAAAACCAGCCCATCTTGTTCCAAATCGCGCAAACTGAGGCCTTGCGGAATGGTAGCTGCATGATTGAAATTCACTTCAGGAAAGTAGGCAGCCACCACCCCAGCCGGATGCAGTGAAAGGTTCTTTCCCAGCCAGGGATGCCGGATGCCCTGACTGTATAATAATGTTGGTGTTATCAGCGCGCCTGCACTGATAATCGTTGCACGGGCACGAACCTTCAGCCTGACGGTTCCCTGCACATTCCTGCCCTGCGCCATTGCGCCTGCAACGCAGTTTTCATGAAACAACAGAGAATCCACGGTTAAACCCGTATATAGAAAAGCACCTGAAGCCAACGCTCGTGGTACAAAACTAACATCGGTAGACTGTTTAGCCCCTGATGGACACCCGAACAGACATAATCCCTGACCATCACAACCCTCTGCATTGCGGGATAGCAAGGCAGGGGCTCGCATGCCCAGCACTTGGGCTCCTCTCGCGATGATGCTGAATATCTCTCCTACAAACCTGACAGATGCAGGTTGTACCTGGAGTATTTCTTCCACTGCTTGGAAATAAGGCAACATCGCTTCTTGCGTAAAATCCTTCAACCCCTGACCTTGCCAGTCTTGTAAAACCGCTTCTGGCGTACGCATACAGGTTCCAGAATTAATGGTTGTGCTACCACCAACACTGCGTCCAACTGGGATAGGTATGAGGGTAACCCCCCAGGCCAGAGTTTGAATCGCTGGCCGATACAGCTTGGCGATTAAGTGCCTGATCTCCCCGCTGAAATCTTGGCGATGGTAATAATCTCCTTCTTCAACCATGACAACAGCTAAACCTCGACGGGCTAATTCATAAGCTGCCACAGCTCCCCCCGCCCCTGTACCCACCACCAGAACATCACATTCAAGTTCTGTCACGGACTCCAGAGATCTCGCTGGCGTTATTTGCTGCTGCCAACGCATGGGTTCATCACCAGCTGCCGTAGCTTTTCGTGAGCAGGCCTGTATCTGTCGCTGAATAGATTCATCCTCAAGGCAAATGCTTTGCCAAGGCAGGGTCAAGACATGCAACCAGAAAGACCACGTTGAGGACTGCGACCAACGTGATAGAAATTGGCGACGAGCCGTTAAATCAGCTCGAGAAAAACGCTGTCCTTTACCTATCCAATGGAGCAACTCTACCCCACCGAGCAGACCATGTAATGACCAGCGGCCCATCCATGACGGGGGCGCCGTCTCCAATATAGACCTCAACTCAGCATTCATCTGCCAGCCATCACCTTCCTCTGACATCAGCCAAGCCTCGATAAACTGACGCCTTAGATAGAGCTCCTTGTCACTCCAGATCTCCTTAAACAGGTTCCTCCGTATTTTAGACATGAGCACTCTGCCTCACTTGCATGGATCCCATCAATCTACCCAGGCACCCTCCAAAAAACTTGACCCAGGGCGCCAGACATAACATGGCATCACCCTATCTTGATCCGATCAAGCGCAAGGTATACATTATGTATACCACTCACAAGGAGCATGGCTATGCGGGGAGAAACTGGCAACCAGACGTTTAGCGGCAAGTCCTGGCGTCATCAGTGGCTACGTTACTGGCTAGCTCGTCATCCGGTTAGTGACGAACAACGGCAAACTCACCAAGCCAGCCTGTATCAAGGCGATGAGCTGGCTGACGCCTGGGCAGACTGGATACTGGATCATTCACTTAGCCAAGGAATGGCATGGCTACAAAAAGGGCTTGATCGTTCCTGCCCGGATTCAGAACTTCCAGCAGAACTTAGCTCTCTATTGACGCAATGGCGATCTACACCTGCCTGGGTTGACTATCAACGTTGTCGCCGTGCGAGTCTGGCCATACGGCGTTCCGGTTGGTTTGCGGAGCTAGCCCTACGCAATGTATCGCTCATGAGCAGTTACCTGTCAGGATCTGCCAACAAGCCTCTGGTCCAAACCGGTGAGCTCAAACAAACCACGGCACGACGCCTCGTCGAAACCGGCAGTTTTTGGGTAGACGTCACCCGCATCGATGGCTTGATGCCTGGCAACCGTGGCTGGATAAGCGCTGCCCATGTACGCGTCATGCATGCTGTGATCCGACGACGCTTGCAGCGTAGTAAATCATGGAATGAAACTTCATGGGGTGTCCCCATCAACCAGGGTGATATGGTCGCCACGCTCCTGTTGTTTTCATCGGTATTTGTTTCTGCCTTGCAAGGCATGGGACTGGTCTTCAGTTCCCAGGAAGTCGCTGACATCATTCATCTGTGGCGCTATACCGGCTATCTCATGGGAATAGATCCCGTCTTATTACCCAGCGACCCGGCGGATTGTGATCGGCTGCTCGCACTACAACTTATGCATTTCACCGCCCCGGATCAGGACACTCAACGTTTAGGTACAGCGTTAGCTGCTGTGCCCGTGCAATTAGCTGAACCCGGGGCATTTTCACAGGCATTAGCTCAGCTAGAAAGCACTTATCGCAGTGCAGTTTCTCGCCTAGTACTGGGCAATGAATTCGCAGATGCCTTAGGTTTACCCAAGCCTTGGTATTATCCGGCAGCCCTGCTGACCTACCCTGCACTACGAACGGCTGAGTCTTTTCGGCGATGTACGCCGGGAGGAACATGGCTATTTGAACGCTTTGGATTCTGGCTGCATGAAAAAAGAGTACAGGATGCTGTAGCGACCACTCATGCTGATACCCATTTTCAGCTTAGACCTGCCTTAACAGAAAACTCCTAACTCTCCAATGCGAAGGCCCCTCGCGCCTTGGAGTTAAAATACCGTTGACAGGAGATGGCTTGTCAACGGTCATAAACTGAAGGCTGTAACTACTTCACGCTCAGTATCATTTGCTTTTAGCTAAGAAAGCGAAGGGGGCTTACAGAGGTTTCCTATCCATGCCTGGTCTTGCATGAAACTACCCCCAGGAGACGAAAGGCTTGATACACTAGCGCCCGGGTGACTATGGGTGGCTGAATATGCTTTATGTGAAAGCGTTACATATCGTGGCTGTGGTTACATGGTTTGCTGGTTTGTTTTATCTTCCCCGATTATTTGTCTATCACGCCATGACGACGGATGAACCCGGGAACGAACGTTTTAAAATCATGGAACGCAAGCTCTATCGCGGCATCATGACCCCCTCGTTAATCGTTACCGTCCTGCTTGGCCTGAGCATGCTCATCCCCTACTGGAGTATCTATAAAACCCAGATCTGGGTGCATGTGAAATTAACGCTGGTGCTACTACTTATTGGATATCACCTCTATTGTGGTCAGCTACTGAAAGATTTTGCCGAGGATCGCAACCAGCATGGCCATGTGTTTTACCGCTGGTTCAATGAAATACCCGTTATTTTTTTGCTTGCCATCGCCTTGCTGGTGGTGGTGAAGCCTTTTTGAGCCGATGAACATGCGCCCCGTAGTGCTTGTCATTGCCGGACATGACCCCACCGGGGGCGCTGGCATACAAGCCGACATTGAAGCTATTCACGCCGCAGGGGGCCATGCGGTTACGCTGGTTACTGCGCTCACGGTGCAGGACACGACAGGGGTACAACGTTTTCTCATCACACCGGCTGAGCTTTTGCAACAACAAGCGGAGGTCTTGCTAGCCGATATACGCCCCCAAGCGGTTAAACTGGGCATGCTCGGGCATCCCGACATCGTAGAGGTAGTCAAGTCCGTCTTGGATAGACTACCTGACATACCCGTGGTGCTGGATCCAGTCCTGTCCAGTAACCTGTCAGGTCATCTTGCTGACGCCGCGCTGCCACATGCCCTGTTAGCTCTGCTGCCTCGCACCACCCTGCTGACACCCAATACCCTTGAGCTCGAACAGCTACTTCAGGGGCATACGCTCAATCATCTTTTCGACTTGGGTGTTGATCATGTTTTGATTACCGGCGGGCACCGCCCAGGGTCTACCTTAATCAATGAACTGCATCATGCTGAAGGCTGCCTCTGGCGCAGTGAAATCACCCGTCTCCCAGGGGAATTTCATGGGAGCGGCTGCACATTGGCCTCAGCCTGTGCCATAGGTCTGGCGCAAGGACTCAGCACGCTTGATGCGGTGCAACGTGCCCAGCAATATACCACCGGAACTTTGCAACTAGCCCATATACCGGGACGAGGTCAGTTCATACCATGGAGGTGACCTGGCATCATAGCCTGTACGCTATCACCCCGGATCGTCATGACCGAGGTATGCTGCTTTTGCAGGTTGAACAAGCTCTTGCAGCGGGTCTGCGGTGGCTGCAGTATCGCGACAAGTGCTCTGATGCCGCTGAAAAGCTCCAACGTGCCCTTAATTTGCGCGAACTATGCCATGCCTATGGCTGCTGTCTGATCATCAATGATGACCCCGTGCTCTGCCATCAAGCAGGTGCCGATGGTGTGCACCTTGGTCGCTCTGATGGTTTACTAGCTGAGGCACGCGCCTACTTGGGATCACGCTATATTCTGGGGGCAACCTGCCACAACGAAATTGCTTATGCCCAGCAAGCGGCTCCTTGGGCTGACTATCTGGCTTTTGGTGCGTTCTTTGCCTCACCCACCAAACCCCATGCACCTCGCGCTTCACTTTCCTTGCTTACCCAGGCTCGATCCCTGCATCGACCCTGCGTTGCCATTGGTGGCATCACACCGGATAATGCCTCACCTTTGCTAGCCGCGGGAGCTGATGCCATTGCCGTGATCAGCCATGTGTTCGATGCAAGTGATATTGCCGAAGCCACCCGTTCTTTTTTAAATGTACTGGAGGATACATCATGACCCGTTCCGAGGATCTATATACCCAGGCCTGTGATGTGTTACCTGGGGGAGTGAACTCTCCAGTTAGAGCATTTCGCGGTGTAGGTGGAACTCCCGTCTTTATTGAGAAAGCGCAAGGTGCATGGCTGACCGATGTCGATGGTCGATCCTACGTCGATTATGTGGGCTCCTGGGGGCCGATGATCCTGGGACATAGCCACCCCGTCATCGTCAAAGCGATACAGGAAGCAGCTACCCGGGGCATCTCCTTTGGCGCCCCCACCGAAGCTGAAGTCCGCATGGCGGAAGTGCTGCGCAGCCTGATGCCCTCCCTGGAAATGCTACGTATGGTGAGCTCGGGAACAGAAGCCACTATGAGTGCTATCCGTTTGGCCCGTGGCTATACCGGTCGAGATACCCTGGTCAAATTTGAGGGCGGCTACCATGGTCACGCTGACTCCCTGCTGGTCAAGGCAGGATCCGGCATGCTGACCCTGGGTGTACCTACCTCACCCGGAGTGCCTGCTGACCTGGCACGTCATACCCTGACCCTCCCCTACAATGACATAGCAGCCATGGAAACTCTTTTTGCCCGAGAAGGCGATAAGATAGCCTGCGTGATCGTCGAACCTGTCGCAGGCAATATGAACTGCGTCCCCCCTTGCCCTGGTTTTCTCGGTACGCTACGTAGCTTGTGTACACAATACGGTGCCGTTCTTATATTTGATGAAGTCATGACAGGCTTCCGTGTTGCCCTGGGAGGTGCTCAGTCTCTGTATAATATTCAGCCTGATTTAACCACCTTAGGGAAAATCGTAGGGGCTGGCTTGCCGGTGGGTGTGTTCGGGGGACGCCGCGACATCATGAGCCAATTAGCTCCGCTAGGTCCGGTTTATCAAGCTGGCACGCTCTCTGGCAACCCCTTAGCTATGAGTGCAGGCCTGGCTATGTTACAGCTCATTCAAGCTCCTGGCTTTTATCCACAACTGCAGCATCAACTTGAAATCCTGCTCCAAGGCTTAAGTGAACGGGCAGCTCGGTATAACATACCCTTCACCACAACCCAGGTTGGCGGCATGTTTGGGTTGTTTTTTAGCGATGCAGCCAGCATCACTTCTTATGAAGATGTGATGCGCTGTAATATCGAGCGTTTTCGCCTCTTTTTTCACGGCATGCTGAATGAAGGCATTTACCTGGCCCCTTCTGCCTTTGAAGCGGGCTTCCTGTCCGCAGCCCATGGGGAGGCTGAAATTCAGCTAACGCTTGAGGCTGCCGATCGTGTTTTTGCCAAGCTGACACCGTAACCTGTATGCCCTGGTCACGCCGTACCACTCTGGCCTGGGCCATGGTATTTTCTCTAGCCTTGCATGGTGGGGTATTTTATTACCCTTATTTCAGCTTGAACCATGATGAATCTGTTGATCACAATGATGTACTCAGCCGTCACGCTGGCGGCAAAGTGCCCAAAGTTCATCTCCATTTAGATAGTAATCAGCTGCTGGCGGGTGGCCATGTTCTGCATATACACTGGTTGGCTCCGAAAGTCTCGCCCCCTGCAACCGCAACCCTGACCGAGCATGCTGGGCTACACCCTGCGATAGCCCAGCACCGAAGTCATCATCATGTCCACAAAATAGCGAAAACCAGGACGCTTAGTCACCGTCCTGAATTACCCGCGGAACAGCCCCCGGAACAGCCCACGGCGGCGGTTACAGTCCCGCCGCCAGCAACACCAGCGCCGCCCTCTGCTCCTCCTGATACAGAGAGTACCAGCAAGCCAGCTGTGGCCGATGCTACTGCAACAGCCATCAATACCCATGCCATCGAAGTGCCTAAAAACCTCGATCAAAGTAACTTCCCCCATGATATAAGGGCGCTTTACCATATTCGCGTTGGGCTTGCCATTCCGATAGGTGTTGATGCCATGGAACATTGGCAAATTGATGGGCATCAGTATCACTTGCAGCTAGATGCTCACAAGTTTGGCTACCATGCCCGTATCATCAGTCAGGGCCTTATCAGCGAACATGGGCTAGCTCCAGCTCACTTTGAATTGTCTTTAAACCGTAAGATTAAAAATATTGCCAATTTCTCGTATAGCGACCATCTGCTGCAACAAGGTCATCCTGAAAATCTCAAGACAGTTCCCTTTGATGAGGGCGCACAAGACATGTTCAGCTTTGCCTATCATCTAGCCATCTCATTTTCAGGTCACGATCAGCTCAAGCTCACCGTAACCAATGGCGACAATCTCTATAATCTTATGTTTACTGTCGTGGGGGAAGAGACCTTACAGCTTCCTGCCGGGACTCTGCGTACTCTCCATCTTCAAGGTACGCGACAAGCCGTAGGAAGTACTCAGGTGCAATCTGGCTTTGATGCCTGGCTGGCTCCAGATTTCAGCAATTTTCCGGTAAAAATGAGCGGCCCCGATAGTTCAGGTCACCTTTTTGTCATGGCTATCAAGGCTCTGGAATTTGAGGGGCAGCCCTTGTTTGGGCAGGATCTTCCCACCGAAAACTCTCAGGATGCCACCCCTCCTCCCGCTGACATCCAGAACATTCCTGATCTGCAATCAGCAACACCAAGTCCCAGTCCAAAAAACTAAATTGACACTTTAGCCACGCGAGCAGCTGTTCTTAGCACCAACCCACGCGGTGATAAGCGCAGCAGGAAAGGCAAAGGCTTATTCATCCAGCCACTAATCACAGCACCGCGTTCCTTCCACATCGCTTTATAGGCAGTTTCAGCCACCAGCTCAGGAGTATCCATGACCCGGGTAATCATCGTACCTCCATTCCCTGCCACTTCATGAAACTCCGTGGCGGTAGCTCCTGGACATACCGTAGTCACTCCTATATGTTGACCGCGCAGTTCAAAACGCAGCGCCTCTGAGAATGAAAGCACATAGGCCTTGGTAGCTGCATAGACGGCAAAATTAGGGCAGGGCATCCATCCAGCCACAGAAGACACATTGAGGATGCGTCCAAAACCACGTTCACGCATACCGGGCAACACAAAATACGTCAATTCCGTCAGCGTCACCATATTTAGCTGCATCATCTGCTGCCAACCTGACAACTCAACTTCAGAAAATGAACCGTTTGTACCAAAACCTGCATTATTGACTAGCACATCGACATGCACACCCAAGGACTGCAACCGCGAATACAACTGCGCCGCTGCTCCTGCTTGTGCAAGGTCCTGAGCCAGCACATGCACGTTGATGCCATGGATCTCACGTAGCTCTGCAGCCAGGTCATTCAAAACCTGTTCCCGTCTTGCCACTAAAACGAGGTCATGTTTGTCTTGGGCAAAACGATACGCCAGTGCTTTACCTATGCCACTTGATGCCCCTGTAATCAATACCTGATAACTCATGTACTATCCTCCTTTAAGAACCATAAATAATTAAGCGCGTGCCCGACGGGTTCGGTAGGTATTCCAGCCTGAAGCCAGCAACACCTTGGTTAAGGAAGCCAGGGCGCTTTCTCGCGGCTTGGTGGCTTTGCCTGCAGCCAATCGACGTAATTGCCGACCGTACCAAGCCACTTCCATCAAAGCCATACGATCTATTGCCGCTATACCCGTGGTAATACGTTCTGGCGTTGAGTATTGCGCCTCCCCTCCTTTTAAGATTCTTGCGGAAAACTGGGGATCTATCGCCAGGGGGCGAGCCACCCCGATGATATCGAGGGATCCCGACCCCAAGGCATCCAGCATGCCCTGACGCGTACGAAAACCACCGGTCACCATCAGAGGTGTTTTCACGCGCGCTCGGACTTTTTCAGCAAAGTCAAGGAAATAGGCCTCGCGCTCACGCGTACTCTGTTTGATTCCCACACTCATTTTGGGGGATTCATAAGTTCCGCCCGATATTTCTATCAAATCAATGCCAACCTCAGATAGGGCGTCAATCAAGTGCATCGACTCTTCTTCACTGAAGCCTCCTTTCTGGAAATCTGCGGAATTCAACTTGATCCCCACCGGAAAATCTGGCCCCACGGCTTCACGTATAGAGCGGTAAACGTCGAGCACAAAACGCCTTCTGTTCGCTTCACTCCCACCAAAACTGTCCTGACGCTGATTATGACGTGCCGATAGAAACTGGGATACCAGATAGCCATGTGCCCCATGAATTTGAACACCACTAAAACCTGCTTCCTTAGCCAAAGCTGCCGCTTGTCCAAACCTGCGAATAATATCTTCAATTTCAGCCAGGGTAAGCTCACGAGGAACATCAAAAAAACGACTGAGTTCTTCACCAAAACCTATCGCCGAAGGTGCTACCGTTTCCTGGTTCAATCCCTTAGGTGCCTGCTTACCTGGATGATTGAGCTGCATCCAGCACGCCGTGCCGTGAGCTGTGGCTGCCTTTGCCCAGGCTTTTAACAGCGGCATATCTTTGTCGTTTTCCAGGACCACATTATGGGGTTCACCAAGAGCACGCCGGTCCACCATGACGTTACCCGTGATCAGCAACCCTGTGCCTCCAGCCGACCAGGCCGCATACAAACGGGCCAAGGCATCCGTCACATGATTATCCACGGTACCTAGCGCCTCACTCATGGCTGATTTTGCCAAACGATTACGTAGCGAGGTGCCGTTAGGCAGGGTGAGTGGTTGTAGGAGCAAATCTGACATAATCACTTCCTTATCAAGGTCGATGCGGTACTACGCTAAACGTTAGTTCGATATTTGTCAAATTATCGATTTGAGATGACCATGCTCCGCAACTCATGCTACACTTCGACACCTGTCAAAGCATCTCGAGGATCATCATGCTCTGCCGTGTGAGTACGCATGAAATTGCCGAACTGGCTGATTTATCACGAGCCTTTAAAGCGCTATCTAACCCCAATCGGTTAGCTATTTATCTGGAAGTTTTGCGGCATAGCGAAACTGCCGTTAAGAGCTGTGGGCTGTCCGAATTGATTGATCGCCTGGAAATCGGCGCCCCCACCGTATCGCACCATACCAAGGAATTGGTGCAGGCAGGACTCATTCGTGTTGAAAAAGATGGGAAATTTCTGCGATGCCGCCTGAATCCAGCCATGCGCGACAAACTTACCCATTTTTTTACCAAGCCAGATCTGGAGTAAGGCATGAAGGTTCATCATCTTAATTGCGGTAGTCTTTGCCCTCATGGACAACGTTTACTCAATGGTCATGGTGGCTGGTTGGCCCCTGCCGAATTATGCTGCCATTGCCTCTTGCTGGAAACGCGGCATGGTTTAGTGTTAGTAGATGCCGGCTTCGGGCTGCAGGATATACGCCATCCACATCGACTCGGCGCAGCCTTCCGTTGGGTCAGCCAACCCCTGCTGCAAGAAAATGAAACTGCTATGCGACAAATCGAAGCCATGGGGTTTGAACACCGTGACGTTCGCCATATTGTCCTCACCCACCTTGATCTAGACCATGCGGGCGGCATGGCTGATTTCCCTCAAGCCTTGGTACATATTCACCGACCGGAATTACAAGCTGCCTATCAGCCAGCGACTCTGCAAGAACGCGGGCGCTACCGTGCCATGCAGTGGCAACATGTGCCTCGCTGGGTCATCCATGAAGAACAGGGTGAAACCTGGTTAGGTTTTAAGGGCATACGAGCCTTACCTGGTACTGACGATGAAGTCCTGCTTATTCCCCTACCAGGCCATACTCGCGGGCATTGTGCCATCGCCGTTCATAGCGATACTGGCTGGCTGTTGCACGCTGGCGATGCCTATTTTTTTCACGGTGAAATTGAGCAACCGGCGCACTGCCCCGCAGGCTTAAAAGTTCTGCAAAATCTTCTGCAATTTAATGGCCAGCAGCGTCGGCACAATCAAACCAGATTACAGCAATTGGCCCAGCAACACCGCTCTGATCTAAAAATTTTCTGCGCGCATGACCCGCTTGAATGGCAACAGCTGAGCCGTCCCGATTGAGTACATTGCGCGATGACTGGCGTACGCTTAAAACTTTGCTTCCCTGGTTATGGCGCTTTCCTGCTCGGGTCGTTTTTGCCTTGTGCTGTCTGCTGGGAGCCAAACTCGCCAATGTCAGCCTGCCCCTGATTCTTAAACATATTGTAGATCACCTTTCCCACCCCCACGGCCAGCTACTCACGGTTCCTGTTGCCTTAATCCTGGCTTATGGCGCCCTGCGCCTATTCACAACGCTACTGGCTGAATTACGCGACGTTATCTTTGCCAAGGTGGCACAAAACACCATTCGACAAATGGCGGTGCAAACCTTCCGTCACTTACATGAACTCAGTCTGGCATTTCATCTCAACCGTCATTCTGGGGCGCTCAGCAGTGACATGGCTCGTGGTACCCGCGGTATAGGCTCATTACTGAGTTTCATGCTGTTTAACATCCTCCCTACGGTTTTTGAAATTGTCTTGATTACCGTATTGCTGGTAACCCTCTATGATTGGCGGTTTGCCATTGTCACGTTATTGACTGTCATTATTTACGTTACCTTTACTCTACGAGTCACCGAGTGGCGCAATCGCCACCGCCGCCAGATGAATGAACTGGACAGCTCAGCCAACGCCAAATCCATGGATGCTCTGATCAATTATGAAACGGTCAAATACTTTGGCAATGAACAGTACGAAGCCGACCGCTACGATGCCGCTTTAGCACGCTGGGAAGATGCCTCTATTGCTAATGAATTATCCATGGCCTGGCTTAACACTGGCCAGGCCGGCATCATTGCTGTGGGGGTAACCCTGTTAGTGCTCCTGGCGGCACAAGGAGTCGTACAACACCGCATGACCCTGGGTGACCTCGTGGCTGTCAATACCTTTCTTATACAGCTCTATGCCCCCCTAAATCTACTTGGCATGGCTTACCGTGAAATACGACAAGCCCTGACAGACATGGAACGTATGTTCAAATTACGCGATATCCCTATTGTCGTAGCTGATCGTCCTGACGCCCAAAAGTTGCAGGCATCCAACATGGAGATTGAATTTAAGCAGGTAAACTTTGCCTACGACCCGCGCCACCCTTTATTACATGACATCAGCTTCCGTATACGACCAGGACAAAAAGTAGCTATCGTCGGCCCCTCAGGAGCAGGTAAATCAACGATAAGCCGACTGCTCTACCGGTTTTATGATGTTGAGACCGGACAAATTCTGGTTAATGGTCAGGATCTTAGGTCTTACACTCAAGCCAGCCTTCGTCAACATATGGGGGTAGTACCCCAGGATACCGTGCTATTTAATGACACACTCGCCTACAACATTGCTTACGGGCGCCCTGATGCGACAGAAGCCGAGGTGCGCCAAGCTGCGCAAGGCGCACATATTTTTAATTTCATTGAGACTCAACCTGATGGCTGGCAGACCCGGGTGGGCGAACGAGGACTCAAGCTATCCGGTGGAGAGAAGCAAAGAGTAGCCATTGCGCGTACGCTGCTTAAAAA
This sequence comes from Pseudomonadota bacterium, assembly GCA_021804355.1. Classification (GTDB taxonomy): domain Bacteria; phylum Pseudomonadota; class Gammaproteobacteria; order Pseudomonadales; family Moraxellaceae; genus JABEVH01. The sequence goes on from JAJZHP010000009.1 coordinate 19,965, forward strand.
CCCTCCTTTGCTCATCTTAGATGAGGCGACATCAGCCTTGGATTCGCAAACCGAACAACATATAGCAACCGAATTACTCGAGCTTACGCAGCAACGTACCACCTTGGTCGTGGCTCACCGTTTGTCCACCATCATGGATGCTGATGAAATCCTCGTCATGGACCAGGGGCGTATCGTAGAACGCGGTTTTCATGCTGACTTACTAGCCCAGGGTGGAACTTATGCCAACCTCTGGGCTTTACAAGCCGAACCCTCGACTAAAAACTGAACATACTCATGAGATCCCCCACCGCAGGTCCATTGACCGGCTGATAAGGATTCGATGCTATCGCCTCAGGATTGAAAAGATTATCCCGACTACGCGAACTCAAAGCTGGAAGCCTCCAGTTACGTTCAATAAACTTGAGCACGGATGCGTGGTCTTCGTAAACATGATCCACATGCCCAGCCCGGGCATAGGGTGACACCAGCAACATGGGAATACGAGGTCCATCACCAAAAAAATCCAGGTTTTGGATATACCCGCTATCGAAATGACCTCCTCCTTCATCGGTCGTGACCACAATGGCGGTATGAGCCCACAAGGCACTATTGCTTTGCACCGCCGTGATCAACTGTTGCAGGAAGGCTTCATACTCAGCAGTTTCCGAGTAACCAGGATGGCCACTTTGGGTATTCATGGGCACCACATAGGAGACGGCAGGCAAAGTACCGGAGGCCAAGTCCGTATAAAATGTCGTCAACCCCTTGAGGTGGGAAAAATTCGCAGCATTGGTAGCTACGCTACTGAACCCCAGTAGGGCGTCGCCCAGTATATTAAGCTCAGCGCCCTGCACCAGAGGAGTAGCCTGTGCCACGGTAATATGAAACAGATTGGCATAGTATTGAGCTGCCAAGGCCACATCACCGGCATCAAGACCTCCGGTATACCACTTCCAGGAAACACCTTTGGCATTTAATGCATCAGCAATCGAAGGCATAGACTGAGGGGGATAAGCCAATGAATTGGTAGAATACCCGGCATCCGAGGGTGCTATGGGCAGGCTCTGACCTGTTGCACTGTAAGGGGGCAGGTAATTATTAACCAGGTAATAGGAGCCCGGGGCACAATGACTGGTTCGATTTAAGGACTGTTGCCGGTTCAAGATAGCGGCAACACCAGGCTGCGTACTGTCTGAACAATTGACATAGGAACCACCGTTATACCCATCACCTTGATATAAATCCGCTGTACCGGATTGAGGGTTAGGGTTTTCAATTTGACTAGCATCAGGCACGGATGAACCCTTGTATTGATAAACGGGGACATCACCACTCGCTATAGCAAAAAAGTTATCTCCCGTGCCCCCCATAATGGACTGATGGTAGTTATCGCTTAACGCATATTGGTCAGCCAGCGATTTAAAATAGGGCGCATCGCCTGTACTCATATTATAAAAGCCCATCAACTCCCCGCCCTGACCAGGATTTTGAGCGGTGACACCCTTAGTCATGGCACCTTGACCTGCGTTAACAGCAACCCAGGTAAAGAGATCATGTTGGTGATTATCCCCATCGGTTTGTTGCCACATCTGAAAAAACCGATGGACAGGGTCCCCCGTCTCCTGCGTGGGCAACATACCAGGGTTCGGAACATAAGGTACATATTTGCTGATCTGAAAAGGGCCAGGAGGCAAATTGGCCGGGAAGTTAGGATCAGGTAATCCTGCGGCCGTCTGCATCGTCGTATAATTGACGATACCTATCGTCGTCGGTTGCGGCAAAAACTGATAAGGTGATGTACGTGTCAGGTTCAACGTATAACTGGATGCAGGGGTAGCCTGATTTTGAATGGCCTGAGCGTAGTTAGGTCCTGGCGTACCATCTGCGTTGATAATACCCTCTGACAACAGGTTCATGATGGCCTGCCCAGACTTGGGTTGGTAGCCGCCATACAAGGTATCAAATGAATTATTTTCACCCACCACCACAATCAAGTGCTGAATAGGCGTAGATGTCGCCCCATTACTTAGCGAAAGCATCGCCTGAATGGCCGCACTGGATACAACACTAGGTGCATCAATAGGTCCTTGAGGAGGCACATGCAGGATGCTGCGACCTGCGTCGTAACCAACCACCACCTCGCCGGTGTGCATCGTAATCTGTAAGGCGCTAAAGGCTTTATCCAAGGCATCATGCTGAGGATCTGCCACATAGCTAAATTCCATAGGATCATTGATTTCATTAGCAGGAATTGCAAACGCTGTAACGATGGGAGCCCATGCAGCAGCAACCGCCTGCGATGCCGCTGACACGTTTGCTGGCGTTAACTGAGCAGCCGCGATAACCGTGCCCGAAGGAGTAGATGTCAAGGGCGCCATGAATAAGCGTTGCGTGATCAAACTGGTCAAGGGGTTTAGATTGGCGATGCCCTGATCCCCCCTTACCACCACAGAGGACATCAAGACCGGTGATCCATCAGCATCCGTCGCTGGTACAGTCAAGAGCCATGGCCCCTGCCCGGCAAGATTGAGCGAGAAATGTCCCTGCACATCCGTGACCGATGAGTTAGATGTCACGCCGTAAATATCGGTCGAGGTCACCGCAACACCCACCAAGGGCACTCCGGTTGCAACCACACCCTGTATATTCTGATTGGTCGTTTTATCATTGCAAGCTACTAGCAAGATCGACAAAACTACCAGGACCCACCGAGCCCCTGAAGTTATCATTACACAAGCTCCCAACCAAGTTATTGAGCGTGTAATTTATTTCTTTTAGATGACAATCTGAGGACAACTACTCAACTTCATAGATAGATACTTACTTGCAACTTCATATAACTCTGCAGAGTGCATACTCTTTAAGATTATTTTAAAGTATGCTTCAACTTAAGATTTTAGGTCGACACGACAACGCCATAACATCTTGACAGGGAAGCTCAGAACACATGAGGGATCTTAGCATGCGTAACCATGACCAACGGGCACGAATTAAGGCGCAGCTTATCCAACGCGCTGTGGGTAAAATGCTTCTGGTCTGCCTGCTTAGCAGCTGTGGAAGTTCTATCACTAGCAAGCCCAGCAATAACTACTGTGTAGGATTGACCGTATCAGGCTTAACCGGGTACGGTTTGGTTCTGAAGATAACTAACGCTTCGCCAGGCTCCGTGGCCATCTCAAGCAATGGCGTTTATCCGGTTGTGGCATCACTACCTACAGGATCAAGCTATCAAGTCACTGTCACCACGCAGCCAACTAATCCAAGCCAGACATGCAGCATTACCAATGCTTCAGGAGTCATTGCCAGCAGCAATATCTCAAACATCTTGGTAAATTGCAGTACTTCATCAATAACCAGCCCATCATCAGCGACCGGTCCCTTTGCCTACGTTGAAACTACCGCGGGCATTGCCGCTTACGCCATCAGCAGCAGTGCGGCGCTAACCCCGATCAGTGGCAGCCCCTTTGCTTCAGGCACAGGTGGAGCCTATGGTGCCTTAGACTCAGCTGCCCCTTATCTGTACTTCGCCAATATGAGTAGCGGCACCATTTCTGGCTTTACTTATAACAGCAACGGTACATTGACCAGCTTGGGCAGTCCCTACAGCAGTGGTGCAGGTGCCTACTCATTAGCTATCACCCCTACGGGAAAATATCTTTATGCTGCCAACTATAATGCTGCCTCCGTATCCGCTTTTGCCATAGGCAGTGGCGGTCTGCTTACCTCCGTAACGGGCAGCCCCTATGCCACCGGTTCTAGTAATTCACTACCCTCAGCCATAGCTATGGACCCCCAAGGACGCTTTATCTATGTAGCTAACGATAATGATGGTACCGTGTCCGTCTTCAGCATCGCCAGTAACGGCTCCCTAACACCGGTAACAGGTAGCCCGTTTACAATCGGTGGCTATTATGGAACGGTCAGCCTGACTGTAGATCCATCCGGTGGGCATGTGTATGTCGTTAACTACTATACTAACAGCTTGATAAGCTATGTGGTCAACACCAATGGTAGCCTGACACCGTTAGGCACCTCCGTCAGCACAGGAAACGGACCTCGCGCTCTAGCGATCAATCCTGCAGACAATCTGCTCTATGTCGTCAATGAAACGGACGCAACCATCTCCACCTATACCATCAATAGCAATGGTATCAGCACGACGACTGCCGCCCCTGTCCCTACCGGTAAATCACCTTTTGACATTAAATTCGATAGCAGCGGCCAGCATGTCTATGTAGCCAATAGCGGCGATGGAACTCTATCTGTCTATTCAGTAAGTGCTAATGGTGCGCTGACGCCCATGGCCAACAGCCCCTACACCAGTGGTAGTGGATCGACATCTGTCATCATAGCGCCCTAAGCCCCAAGGACCTTGTCATGAAATCAGGATATCTTAAAGACACTATTCAGTACACGGTAGGTATAGGGGTATTGGGTCTACATACGATGCTGGCACAAGCTGCTCCCCAAGTCTGTTCCTGCCAGCAACAAACCAGCGTAACCACCCTGGGCGCCCTACCCCTACTACAGGCTCCTGCCCTAACGTCCACGCAAAATTATGTTTCTGGCAACGACCTACGAGCTAACAGCTCAGGTCAAAAATATACGCTGGGTATAGATTCAGCCTATGACTCCATCAATGGAAGTTCAAACTCAGGCATGGTAGGTAGCGCGAGCTCACATCAGGGGTTTCACACCGGCTCCCACCTTAAGATCATGGATATCCTGGACCTCGGTAGTGTCGCAGGTGCAGGCTACAATAAAACCCTTTGGCAAGATGGTGGTGGTTACCGGCAAGATAATATGTATTTAAGCGGCTATGGTCACTTGCACCTTAAAGAGCTGGATGCAGATCTCATTCTAGCTGATACCCATCAATATATAGGCACGCAACGTCCTAGTAATGTGGGTATGGAGTACGCTGACACCAGTAGCGGGGTCTTGTCTGCTGAGTTGGACCTCCGCTACAAATTTGCCGGGGATCATGATCTCTGGGGACCTATGCTCAGCGCGACCACCCAACACCAAAGCATAGGCAACCTTCAAGAAGGGCAAAATCTTGGTGGTTGGCATTTTAATGGCACCCATATCACCTCTACCCAATACGGTGCAGGCATCTATGGCAACATCTGGCGGGATCTGAATATAGCCAAATTTCCCTTGGGAAAAATACGGGCATTTGCCTCTGCGCAGCGCCTCATCGAGATGCAAGACCAACCAGAACAATGGCAGGGTGGACCCAATGCTATCCCCGGCCTGAACATCGCCTATTCAGGATTTAACCCAGGCAGAATGCAAAACAATATACAAGTCGGTATGTCACTCGACCTTACACAAAACTTGAGTTTAGGATTGGTTGCCAATAGCCAGCAAGGACTCAGTAATGGCTGGTCCGACAAGAATATTGCTCTAGGAGCTACCGGAAACTTCTGATGCACTTAAGAAGTAGACTAGAAATGACTTGGGGCCCGAAGGCCCCAAGGTTCAACACATAAGACTAAAACTTATACGCCGTCACGATCAACCAGCTCAACATAAGCCATCGGAGCATTGTCACCCGCACGATTCTCAGTTTTAAGGATACGCAAGTAACCTCCTGGCCGGGCCTTATAACGCGGACCCAGCACCGAGAAGAGTTTGCCAACCGCTTCCTTACTACGCGTACGCGAGAAAGCGAGACGACGGTTTGCCACCGAATCATTCTTAGCCAAAGTGATTAAAGGCTCAGCAATGCGGCGCAGTTCTTTAGCCTTAGGCAAGGTTGTATGAATCAACTCATGCTCGAACAGACTGACTGCCATATTACGAAACATGGCATGACGATGACTGCTGTTACGACCCAGTTTTACACCACTATTACGATGACGCATGGCTACACCTTAAACTCAAATCAGTTAGAATCGCCCAACCCTAGCGGGTACGAAAATTCAGGCGATCATCATTACGTAAGCTGGCAGGTGGCCAGCTTTCCAAACGCATGCCCAACGACAGCCCTTTGGATGCCAAAACATCCTTAATTTCTGTCAGTGACTTTTTACCCAAATTGGGCGTCTTTAACAGTTCAACTTCCGTGCGCTGTACAAGATCACCAATGTAGTAAATATTTTCTGCTTTTAGGCAGTTAGCAGAACGAACCGTCAGCTCAAGATCATCCACAGGACGCAGTAAGGTAGGATCTACCTCTTCACGTTCTGTGATAGGCTCAGGAACCTTATCACGCTGCAGGTCAACAAATACTGCAATTTGCTGCTGCAATATCGTTGCTGCGCGTCTTATGGCCTCTTCAGGGTCTATCGTTCCATTCGTTTCCAGATCGATGACCAGCTTATCAAGGTCAGTTCTCTGCTCAACACGAGCATTCTCAACCACATAAGAAACACGACGTACCGGGCTAAAAGAAGCATCTAGCTGCAATCGCCCAATGGGTCGAGTTTCAGACTCGGTAAAACGGCTATCCGCTGGCTCAAATCCACGACCACGAGCCACCTTCAAACGCATGGACAATTCACCATGATTACCCAAATGGGCAATCACATGATCCGGATTGACCACTTCAACAAAGTGGGGCAATTTAAGATCAGCGGCGGTAACAACACCTGGACCCTTTTTATGCAATTCAACCTGACCTTCAGCGTGTTCATGCAAGCGCATGGACAAACCTTTTAGATTCAGAAGAATCTCAATCACATCTTCTTGAACACCTTCAATGGTGCTGTACTCATGCTCAACACCTTGAATTTCGGCTTCAACGACCGCAGCGCCTGGCATGCTGGACAGAAGAATACGACGCAGGGCATTGCCCAACGTATGACCAAAACCACGCTCTAGCGGCTCTAGCGTCACCTTAGCCTGACGAGACGAAATCGCCTGCACAGAGATGGAACGCGGAGTCAGAAAATCGCTCACACTGGACATAGGCACCTCAGGTCGTTTCCAAAGGAAATCTCGATTACTTCGAATAAAGCTCAACGATCAAACTTTCGTTGATTTCCTGGTACAGATCACTACGTTCAGGCAGTGAACGGAACGTACCTTGCATCTTAGCAGCATCAACTTCAACCCAAGTTGGCACACCGCGCTGACCAGAGAGTTCCAATGCATACTTGATACGCAACTGATTCTTAGCGCCTTCATAAATAGCAACCACATCACCTGGACGAACTTGCTGACTGGCAATGCTAACGCGCTTACCATTCAAGGTTACGCCACGATGAGAAACCAACTGGCGAGCTTCAGCTCGCGTAGCGCCAAAACCCATGCGATACACGACATTATCAAGACGGCCTTCCAGAAGCTGCAACAGACGTTCACCCGTAGCACCTTGCTGACGTGCAGCCTCTTTATAATAATTCACAAACTGACGCTCAAGCACACCATACATACGGCGAACTTTTTGCTTTTCGCGCAACTGCAGAGCAAAGTCAGAAATACGACCCTTTTTGGTAGGGCCATGCTGACCTGGTGGCACTTCTGCATTGCACTTCTGTTCTAAGGACTTCACGCCGCTCTTGAGGAACAAGTCCGTTCCTTCACGACGAGCTAACTTACAACTGGGACCTAAATAGCGAGCCATTTTATATCAGACCTCTAAATTACACGCGACGCTTCTTGGGCGGGCGACAGCCGTTATGGGGAATAGGCGTTACATCCGTAATACTGCTGATCTTATATCCAACAGCGTTCAGCGCACGTACGGCCGATTCACGTCCAGGACCCGGTCCCTTGACCATGACGTCAAGGTTCTTAAGTCCATACTCTTGCGCAGCCTTACCCGCTGTTTCAGCAGCTACCTGAGCTGCGAAAGGCGTTGACTTACGAGAGCCACGAAACCCGGAACCACCGGAGGTCGCCCAGCTGAGCGCATTGCCCTGGCGGTCCGTAATGGTAATGATAGTGTTGTTGAATGACGCATGAATATGCGCAACGCCATCCGACACTGTACGTGTTATCTTCTTACGAACGCGTGTATCTTTTGCCATGTCAATAGATCCCAGGATTCACTTATTTCTTAATGGCCTTACGCGGGCCCTTACGAGTACGCGCATTGGTTTTAGTCCTCTGGCCACGTACAGGCAAACCACGGCGATGACGCATACCACGGTAACAACCCAAATCCATCAAACGCTTGATATTCATTAAAACTTCACGACGCAGATCACCTTCTGTGGAGATCTTGGCAACTTCACCACGGATAGCATCTAACTGAACTTCAGAGAGATCCTTTACCTTGGTCGTCGGTAACACACCTACACTCTGCAGAATTTCATGCGAGGTAGGACGCCCAATACCAAAAATATAGGTCAATGAAATGACTACATGCTTGTTATCAGGAATATTAACGCCGGCTATACGAGCCATTCACCTTCACTCCACTAGATGCTGACGGACGGCCGCGAAAGGGGCGCGATTCTATCGCCAGACGAACAAAAAATCAACCCTTAATCAAAATTAACCCTGACGTTGCTTATGACGCGGCTCTGCACTGCAAATAACACGAACCACACCATTACGTCTCACCACCTTGCAGGAGGCGCATATTTTCTTGACTGATGCTTGCACCTTCATATCATTTCTCCCCGTTACTACTTACTTAAGCTGCCCTGAGGCACCATAACTCTTCAAATTAGATTTACGCAGCAAAGAATCGTATTGATGAGACATCATATGCGACTGTACTTGCGCCATAAAATCCATCACTACGACAACAACAATTAACAAGGAAGTCCCACCAAAGCTAAAAGGAGCATGGAAGCCTATCTGCAGGATCATGGGCAGCAAGCAAACCACAATCATATAAAGAGCGCCTATCAAGGTCAGTCGACCAATAACACCATCGATATAGCGTGCAGATTGTTCGCCTGGGCGAATACCAGGGATAAAGGCTCCGCTCTTCTTCAGGTTATCTGCGACATCCTTAGGATTAAACATCAAAGCTGTATAGAAGAAACAGAAGAATACTATCAAAATAGCAAACAACAACAAATAGAGTGGCTGACCAGGCGACAGAGCCAAAGAAATATCGGTCAAGGCTCGTTGAATCGCATTAGGATGTGAAGAATGACCAAACCATGTCGCCAGACTAGCCGGAAATAAAAGCAAAGAACTGGCAAAGATAGCTGGAATTACACCTGCCATATTAATCTTGAGCGGAAGATGACTTTGTTGAGCGGCATAGACTTTCCGACCCGACTGGCGTTTAGCATGGTTAACGGTAATACGTCGCTGAGCTCTTTCCATGTACACAACAGCAAAGACAACCGCAGCAGCCAGTACCAGCAACAATATCAAAACCAAGGGACTGATATCACCTTGACGTGCAGACTCTAGTGATCGCCCAATGGCAGCCGGCAAACCAGCAACAATACCGGCAAATATGATCATTGAAATGCCATTACCTACACCACGCTCGGTAATCTGCTCACCTAACCACATCAGAAATAAAGTTCCTGCTACTAAACTAACCACAGCAGGTAAGAAGAAGGTAATGCCTGAGGTTAGCGTAATGCCCTGGCTGACCAGTCCAGCACACATACCAACCGCTTGAAATATCGCCAAGGCGACAGTGCCATAGCGCGTATACTGATTAATTTTACGCCGTCCCGCTTCACCGTCTTTCTTCAAAGTCTCGAGTTCAGGCAGAACTGTGGTCATCAATTGCACAATGATGGATGAAGAAATATAAGGCATAATACCCAGAGCAAGTATACTCATACGCTGCAAAGCACCGCCTGAGAACATATTGAACATAGAAAGGATGGTATCCTTATTCTGCTCAAACATACGCGCCAGACGTTCTGGATTAATTCCAGGAACAGGGATATGCGTACCGATACGAAAAACGAGCAGGGCAATGAGCAAAAAACCAACACGACGCCAAAGCTCGGAGAGCCCGGCCTTCATGCCTGGATTTTGCATCATTTTACGCGCCTGTTCGCTACGATCCATGGTCATTCCTCGACACTACCGCCAGCTGCAACGATAGCTGCACGCGCACCTTGCGTAACTTTAAGACCGCGAACCGTCACAGCACGACTAATACCGCCAGATAACATGACGCGAGCACGCACCATATCCTTACGAACGACATTAGCGGCCTTTAGGCTAGCCAAGGTGATTTCACTGCCATCCACCTTAGCAAGCTCTGACAGGCGAACTTCAGCAGTGACTTGTGAGCCTAAGGAAGTAAAACCAAATTTAGGAAGACGACGGTAAATGGGCATCTGACCGCCTTCAAAACCGGCTCTTACCTTGCCTTTACCACGTGAAGTCTGACCCTTAACGCCCTTGCCACCTGTTTTACCCAATCCTGAGCCTATACCACGACCAACACGGCGAGCATTGCGCTTAGAACCTTCAGCTGGGCTTAAATCATTTAAACGCATGATTATTCCTCAACCTTCAAGAGGTAGTGAACCAGATTGATCATGCCGCGATTTTCTGGCGTATCCAGAACTTCAACGGTATGCCCTATACGACGCAATCCCAGACCCATCAAACTGGCCTTATGGTTCTGTAGCCGATGTGCCTTACTACGAATTTGCGTCAGGCGTATCTTTTTGATCTCTGACATGATTTACCCCAGAATCTCTTCAACCGTCTTTCCACGCTTTTCAGCAATCTTCTCGGCAGAAGTCATGGACTTCAAACCAGCGAAAGTAGCGTGGACTACGTTACATGCATTAGTAGAGCCATAGCACTTAGCCAACACATTCTTGATGCCTGCAACTTCAAGCACGGCACGCATGGCGCCACCGGCAATTACACCCGTACCTTCAGATGCTGGCTGCATGTAGACGCGTGAAGCGCCATGATTTCCTGTCAAAGCGTGCTGCAGGGTGGTGCCCTTCAGTTCAACAGAAATCATATTTCTACGCGCAGCCTCAAGGGCCTTTTGAATGGCTGCGGGCACTTCACGTGCCTTACCACGGCCAAAACCAACTTTTCCGTTACCGTCACCAACCACGGTTAGCGCTGTAAAGGAGAAAATACGTCCACCCTTAACTACTTTGGCTACACGATTAACTTGAACCAGTTTTTCGATATAACCTTCTGTTTGCTGCTGCTCGACCTTTGCCATGACGACCTCTTAAAATTCCAAGCCCGCTTCACGGGCGGCATCGGCCAGGGCCTTAATGCGACCATGGTACTTGAAGCCCGAGCGATCAAATGCGACCTGCGTAATGCCAGCGCTTTTAGCACGCTCAGCGATTAACACACCCACTTTGGCCGCTGCTTCAGCATTACCCGTTGCACCAGCTCTGAGTTCCTTTTCTACTGTTGATGCTGAGGCAATGACATGAGCACCATCATCAGCAATAATTTGTGCATAAATATGACGCGGCGTACGGTTGACGCACAGGCGAACTGCACCCAATTCGCGAATGTGGTGGCGTGTAGCGCGAGCTCGCCGCAGACGTGCTTCTTTCTTCTCGTGCATGGCGTGTCTCCTCGCTTACTTCTTCTTGGCTTCTTTTCGCAGAATTGTTTCATCTGCATACTTAACGCCCTTGCCTTTATACGGCTCAGGCGGCCTGTAGCCACGTACATTAGCAGCCACTTGCCCCAACAACTGCTTGTTAGCTGACTTCAAAATAATTTCTGTAGGCGTTGGCGTTTCAGCCGTAACTCCCTCTGGAAGTTCATGGTCAATAGGATGTGAGTAACCCAAAGCCAAGTTAAGAACCTTACCCTTAGCCTGAGCCTTATAACCAACACCTACCAACAACAGACGGCGTTCAAAGCCTTTCGAAACACCGGTCACCATGTTGTTGATAACCGCTCTAGCTGTACCCGCCTGCATCCAGCCTGCTATATCTTCAATGCGAGGCTTCACATTGATGATCTGACCCTCTAATTCAACACCAACGCGATCATTCAGGACAGCGGACAAAGTTCCTTTAGCGCCTTTAACCTGAACATGCTGGCCGTTCAATTCGATGGCAACACCTGCAGGTATCGATATCGGACTTTTAGCAACACGTGACATGATAAGCTCCGATTACGATACCAGACAGATCACTTCACCGCCGACACTAGCTTGACGAGCTGCGCGGTCAGTCATGATCCCTCTGCTGGTGGAAACAATGGCAATACCCAAGCCCTGCTTGACCCGCGGCAATTTATCTTTGCCACGATAGACACGCAGACCAGGACGACTGACACGTTGTATCAGTTCAATTACCGGCTTACCTTCAAAATATTTCAGATCCAAGGATAAAACCGGCTTTTTTTCATCACCTTCTACATGAAAATCGCCAATATAACCTTCATCTTTAAGTAACTGGGCCAAAGCCTTTTTCAATTTTGAAGAAGGCATAGCCACATTAGGCTTTTTGGTCTGTTGCGCATTACGTATGCGCGTCAACATATCAGCCACGGTATCTTGCATGCTCATGCGATTACTCCTTACCAGCTGGCCTTGACCACGCCCGGCACATCGCCGTTCATGACCGCTTCACGCAGCTTGTTACGACCCAGCCCGAACTTACGGAAAAAGCCGTGGGGGCGACCTGTTATGCCACAACGGTTACGTAAACGTACCGGATTAGCGTTGCGCGGCAGGGTCTGCAGTTTCAACATGGCAGCCCAGCGATCTTCATCGCCAACCTTGACATTGCTGATAATAGCCTTCAGTTCTTCCCGCTTTTTCGCAAACTTCGCCACCATTTGTTGGCGCTTGAGTTCACGGTTTTTCATGCTTTTCTTAGCCATGACTGCCTCTCACTTAAACGGAAAGTTGAAGGCGCGCAGTAATGCACGACCCTCTTCATCAGTGCGTGCGGTGGTTGTGATCGTCACATCCATTCCACGCTCCCGATCAATTTTGTCATAATCGATTTCTGGGAAAACGATCTGTTCTTTCAAACCAAGGCTGTAGTTCCCACGTCCATCAAAGGCCTTGGGACTAAAACCACGAAAATCTCGAATACGAGGTATGGACATATTGATCAAACGATCAAGAAATTCATACATACGGTCACCGCGCAAAGTGACTTTGCAACCTATTGGCCAGCCTTCACGAATCTTGAAGCCTGCAATAGATTTGCGCGCCAACGTAACAATGGGTTTCTGGCCAGAAATGAGCTGCATATCGGCCACAGCGCCATCGATCATTTTACGATCCTGGGCGGCGCTGCCCACTCCCATATTCAGGGTGATCTTGGTGATGCGAGGTATCTGCATCACGTTTTCGAGTGCAAGCTCGGTCTTAATCCGCGCTGCAAGCTCATTCTTATAGACTTCTCTGAGTCTGGCCATTGCTGACGAACCTTTTATTTAACGTCAACGACTTCGCCGTTGGATTTGTAAACACGAACCTTCTTGCCGTCTTCAAGAACTTTGAAGCCAACACGATCCGCCTTCTGTGTCACTGGATTAAACAGTGCCACGTTTGAAATGTGCAACGCAGCTTCACGTTCCACAATACCACCCTGATCGCCACGAGCAGGGTTGGGACGCACATGCTTCTTGACTATGTTCACGCCGGCAACCAGCACGCGACCATCATCAACTCGCATAACTTTCCCACGCTTACCACGATCTTTACCGGTAAGCACTATCACTTCATCTTCACGCTTGATCTTTGCAGCCATGGTCACTACCTCACAGCACTTCTGGTGCCAGCGAAATAATCTTCATGAACTGCTCTGTACGCAGTTCACGCGTCACCGGGCCGAATATACGGGTCCCGATAGGCGCTTTCTGATTATTCAACAACACCGCAGCGTTATCATCAAAACGGATAATGGAACCATCAGGACGACGTACGCCACGCTTGGTGCGAACCACCACAGCATTCATCACATCACCCTTCTTGACCTTCCCGCGCGGTATGGCTTCCTTGACCGTGACCTTAATCACGTCACCCACCGTGGCATACCGACGGTGAGAACCTCCCAGGACCTTGATGCACAATACACGGCGAGCGCCACTGTTATCGGCAACATCAAGCATCGTTTCGGTCTGTATCATCGCAACTCTCCAATACCGCAAGCACACCCGAAAAAGGGGGCGTATGCTACCTCAGGGATGGACTTCCCTGCAAGACAAAACTTTAAGCCGTTACTGAACGTTCCAACACTTCGACAAGACGCCAAGCCTTAGTCTTGGAAATGGGACGACATTCAGCAATAGCAACCAGATCACCTTGACGACAGGTATTTTCTTCGTCATGGGCATGAATACGGCTGCTACGCGTCACATACTTACCATATTTCGGGTGCTTAACTTTACGCTCAATCAAAACGACGATGGACTTGTCCATCTTGTCACTAACTACACGTCCAGTCAGTTGACGCTGATTTCGTTCTTCAGTTGTCGTCTGTTCGGTCATGGCTTATCCCCGCTTTTCGGTGAGCAAGGTTTTAATACGAGCAATATCCTTACGGACTTCACTCACCTTATGGTTCTGGCTCAGCTGGCCACTCGCCTTACTCATGCGCAGGGTAAACTGCTCACGCAATAAACGATAAAGTTCTTGCTGAAGCTCCTCACCGCTTTTTTGTCTCAATTCACTTGCATTCATTTACATCACCGTACGGGTTACGATGGTGGTTTTCAACGGCAATTTTGCCGCCGCCAAAGCAAAGGCCTCACGAGCCAGATCTTCTGGCACACCTTCAATCTCATAGAGCATTTTGCCTGGTTGAATTTCTGCAACCCAGTACTCTACGTTTCCTTTACCGTTACCCATACGAACTTCCAGAGGCTTTGCCGTAATTGGCTTGTCAGGAAATACTCGTATGAAGATTTTTCCACCACGCTTGATACGACGAACAATGGCACGACGTGCAGCTTCAATTTGCCGGGCTGTTATGCGGCCGCGTTCTGTCGACTTCAGGCCTATGGCTCCAAAATTGACGTCGCTGCCACGCTGGGCCAGACCACGATTGCGCCCTTTGTGAACCTTACGAAACTTGGTACGCTTAGGCTGTAACATCTCACTCAACCCCTGTCATTCTTGCTCGGGCGCTTCTTGCCCCGGCTGGGTTCATCCGCTGGCGCCAGAGCTGCCGCCGCTGCTTGTGCAGCTACCTGTTCCATACCACCGAGTATCTCGCCTTTGAAAATCCATACTTTGACACCAATGGTGCCGTATGTGGTTTCAGCGCGAGCTGTGGAGTAGTCAATATCAGCGCGGAGGGTATGCAAGGGCACGCGGCCTTCACGATACCATTCAGTTCGAGCAATTTCTGCTCCACCCAAGCGTCCAGATACTTCAATCTTTACACCTTTGGCACCTGCTCTCAGCGTATTTTGAACAGCGCGCTTCATGGCCCGACGGAACATGACACGACGCTCAAGCTGCGATGCAATACCTTCAGCAACTAAACGTGCATCTAAATCTGGCTTCTTGATTTCATCGATATGAACAGCTACAGCACACCCCATAATACGGGTCAGAGCTGCTTGCAGCTTACCCACATCTTCACCTTTCTTTCCAATCACGACACCTGGACGAGCCGTAGAGATCCAGACATCAGCACGGTCTGAGGGGCGAAGG
This sequence comes from Pseudomonadota bacterium, assembly GCA_021804355.1. GTDB lineage: Bacteria > Pseudomonadota > Gammaproteobacteria > Pseudomonadales > Moraxellaceae > JABEVH01. The sequence goes on from JAJZHP010000009.1 coordinate 35,449, forward strand.
ATGCTAATACGTCCAAGAGACGCCTGCTTGAGCTTACCGTAAAGGTATTCACGCGCTCTCAGGTCAGCCAACAAGAATTTTGCATAATTCTTGGGGCTGGCGTACCAGGTAGAATTGTGTGCACGCACGATACCGAGGCGTATGCCGACGGGATTAACTTTTTGACCCATAGCGATTCTCCCGTTATTCCGACACTTTCACAGTGATGTGACAAGTACGCTTACTGATACGATCAGCACGCCCCTTGGCCCGTGGCGAGATGCGCTTTAGGGTTACACCTTCATCGATATAGATCGTGGCAACCTTCAGCTCATCCACATCAGCACCATCGTTATGTTCGGCATTGGCAATTGCAGACTCCAAAACCTTCTTAACAAAATGCGCTGCCTTCTTGTTCGTGAAGGTCAGGATATTAAGAGCCTGACCTACTCGCTTACCACGAACCAGGTCCGCAACAAGGCGTGTCTTCTGTGCAGAAATCGGTGCACCGCGCAGCTTAGCAACAGTTTCCATCACCCCTACCTCTTCGCCTTCTTGTCGATACCGTGTCCGCGGTATGTGCGGGTCGGTGCAAATTCACCCAGCTTATGCCCTACCATATGCTCTGAAACCAGAACCGGCACATGCTGACGTCCATTGTGGACCGCCATGGTTAATCCAACCATTTCTGGAAGAATCATCGAACGGCGTGACCAAGTCTTGATTGGCTTACGCGAATTAGTCGCTGTAGCCGCTTCCACCTTGGCCCAGAGGTGGTGATCAACAAACGGGCCTTTCTTGAGAGAACGTGGCACTTTTTATCCCCTAGCCTTACTTCACGCGACGATCGCGAACGATCATCTTGTCAGTGCGCTTGTTGTTACGCGTCTTGTAACCCTTAGTAGGTTGACCCCACGGAGTTACTGGATGACAGCCCTTGTTACGCCCTTCGCCACCACCATGCGGGTGATCAACGGGGTTCATTGCCATACCGCGCACCGTTGGACGTATACCCAACCAACGCTTGGCTCCTGCTTTACCATAGGAACGCAAGCTATGATCACTGTTGGATACTTCACCCAAGGTTGCTCGGCAGTCAGCATGAATTCTACGCATTTCACCAGAACGCAAGCGCAGTACAGCATACTGCCCATCACGACCTAGCAATTGAACGGAAGCCCCCGCCGAACGTGCAATCTGCCCGCCGCGACCTGGCTTAAGCTCGACATTATGCAAAGTCACACCCACAGGAATATTTCTGATGGGTAGTGTATTACCAACTTTAATCGGCGCATCTGAACCTGATTGAACCTGATCACCTGCATTCAGATTTTTGGGAGCCAAGATGTAACGCCGCTCACCATCTGCATACACAACCAGGGCAATGTGTGCTGTTCGATTTGGGTCATATTCGATGCGCTCAACACGAGCAGGAATACCATCCTTATCTCGGCGAAAGTCAACAATACGGTACAACTGTTTATGGCCACCACCTATATGACGCGTAGTGATGTGCCCGTTGTTGTTACGACCACCCGTTTTCTTCTTACTTTCCACCAGAGCAGCATGAGGACGCCCCTTATGCAGGTGCTCGTGAACGACCTTTTCTACAAAGCGACGTCCAGGTGATGTGGGTTTACACTTTACGATAGCCATGTTCTCACTCCCCCAGACTTATTCGCCAGCGCCTGCGAAGGCAATATCAAAACCTTCTTTAAGCGTCACGTATGCCTTTTTCCAGTCAGAACGGGAACCCATATAACTCCCGAAACGCTTGGATTTTCCTGCCACATTGAGTGTATTCACCCGCTCAACCTTGACAGTGAACAGCGCTTCAACAGCCTTACCAATCTCTAGCTTGGTGGCATCTGACTTGACCTTAAAAACATATTGCCGATGCTTGTCTGCAACCAGCGTGGCCTTTTCTGACACATGCGGCGCCAGAAGTACCTGAAAAATACGTTCCTGGTTCATCCCAATTCCACCTCTAGCTTTTTCGCTGCAGGAACCGACATCAACACTTTTTCGTAGCCAATCAAACTCACAGGATTGACCCCGGTGGTATCAACCACGTCAATGTGCGGAATATTGCGTGCCGCCAGATATAAGTTTTCATCGACGGCATCAGTAACAATCAGTGCGTTACTCAGACCCAAACCCTGAAGCTTTGCGACTAAGTCACGCGTCTTGGGAGCTGTTACGGTAAAGTCCTCAACCAAAACCAGTCGATCCTGCCTGACCAGCTCAGCAAGTATGCACTGCATGGCACCGCGATACATTTTGCGGTTAACCTTTTGCTCATAACTTTGCGGGGTAGCTGCAAAAGTTTTGCCGCCTCCACGCCATATCGGACTGCGTATAGAACCAGCACGAGCACGACCTGTTCCTTTTTGACGGAAGGGCTTCTTGCCACCACCGCTTACTTCGGCACGTGTCTTTTGCTTTACCGTTCCTTGCCGCCCAGCTGCCAGGTATGCCGTAACCACCTGATGCACCAGAGCCTCATTGAATTCCCTGCCAAATGCAACCTCGGATAGCTCAACCGGGGCGCCAGAGATAGTCTTCAGATTCACTCTCAATTCCCCCTCAGGCCTTGGCCGACGGACGTACGATAACATCACGACCCGCCGCTCCGGGTACAGACCCCTTGACCAGCAGTACATTACGCTCTGTATCGATGGCTACAACTTCCAGGCCCTGGATAGTGACTCGCTCATCACCCATATGCCCTGCCATATGCTTGCCCTTAAAAACACGACCCGGGCTTTGATTCTGACCGGTAGAGCCGTGAACACGATGCGACACTGAATTACCGTGTGTGGCATCCTGAGTACGGAAATTCCAGCGTTTTACACCGCCTTGAAATCCCTTACCCTTGCTGGTGCCTGTTACATCCACCGCTTGGCCAACAGCAAAGCGCTCTACGCTTAAACTGGCACCAACCGCTAAACCGTTAAGCTCTTCAGCGGTAGCCCTGAACTCCCAGACACCACGACCGGCCAGCACATTGGCTTTGGCGAAATGACCCGCCATAGCCTTAGTTACACGAGACGCCCGGCGCTCACCTGTTGTAATTTGTACAGCTTCGTAACCATCAACATCCAGGTTTCGAATCTGAGTAATCCTATTAGGATCAACCTCAATGACCGTGACGGGCACCGAAGCACCAGCCTCAGTAAATACACGGGTCATCCCAATTTTTCGACCGACTAGACCAATTGTCATTGCTTCAAACCTCGTCCAAATACGAAACGAGTCCGGTTCTCTCAACCAAGACTGATCTGTACATCCACACCCGCCGCCAACTCAAGTTTCATAAGAGCATCGACGGTCTTATCGGTGGGCTGAACTATGTCCACCAGTCGCTTGTGTGTGCGAATTTCATACTGATCGCGAGCATCTTTGTTGACATGCGGCGACGTCAGCACATTGAAGCGCTCGATGCGGGTCGGCATCGGAATGGGACCACATACCTGAGCGCCTGTGCGCTTGGCGGTATCTACAATCTCCATCGCCGACTGATCGATCAGGCGATGATCGAAGGCCTTGAGGCGAATGCGAATTCTCTGGTTAGCCATGCCACCAAACTCCACGCTATGAATGCATAACAATAACCTTATCCTCATATCTATACTTGAGGACAAGGTCACTTAAATTCGTCCGGAAACGATGCTCCGGTTGTTATAACCACCTGCATAATTAGCAGGGGCGCGAATTGTAACGCTCTTAAGTTTATATGGCAAGCACTTTATTGCTCTAAACTTAAAAAAAAGGAGCCCATGCAGGCCCCTCTTTTAACGCTGTACAACTAGTTACTTCAGGATTTTGGCAACCACACCCGCACCCACGGTACGACCACCTTCGCGAATAG
>JAJZHP010000088.1 GCA_021804355.1 Pseudomonadota bacterium
AGACCCATACTGGCCAACACCAGCAGGGCATACCCTAGTCGAGGCAGCTGCGACCAGCCCATCAGGCGCGCCCACTCCCAGGCACCTACCGTTACGATAGCACCTGACAGCAGAACAAAAGCCAGAGCATGACCGCCAAAAATACTCCAGATCACCAAAGGAACCAAAATCAAAGCCGTCAGAATGCGTTGCTTAAGCACGGTGCATCGCCTTAATCTGTTCAGACGTGCGGCCAAAACGACGCTCGCGCGAGGCATAATCCTCAAGCGCAGCGGCCAAGGCTTGTTTATCGAAATCTGGCCACAGGCAATCGGTAAAATAGAGCTCTGCATAAGCGGCCTGCCAGAGCACAAAATTAGACAAACGGTGCTCACCCCCGGTTCGAATTAACAAATCCACAGGCGGCAGATCAGCCATACACAGGCGCTGAGCAAAATGCTCAGGCTTTACCGCATCAGGGCTTATTTCGCCACGCACGACAGCCTGAACAAGATCTAGCGCCGCCGCCGACAAATCCCATTGCCCGCCGTAATTGACGGCCACATTGAGGGTCAAACGTGAATTACCCTGCGTCGCCTGCATGGAGGTTTGCATACTCGTCTGCAAAGCCTGATCAAAGGCAGACATATCTCCAATGAAGCGCAGTTGCACGCCTTGTGCATCTAAATCAGGCAGTCGCTGTTGCAAGGCTTTGAGAAAAAGGCGCATCAGCGCATGAACTTCTTCCTGGGGACGGCGCCAGTTCTCAGAACTAAAAGCAAACAAGGTCAGCACCTTGATCTTGGCAGCCATAATGGCTTCAACGATAACGCTGACCGCCTGCTCACCCGCTTCATGTCCATGTATGCCAGGCAAACCTCTTGCTTTTGCCCACCGATTATTGCCATCCATGATCATGGCAATATGCTTGGGCTGGCAGGGAGCCTGGGCTTCAGAATCAGGAGCTAACGTCGTCACTGTCGTTATACCCGCATCAACTCAGCTTCTTTCGCCGCTAAATGCTTGTCGATCTCTGCGATGAAACGATCCGTGAGCTTTTGGATATCATCGGTTGCCTTATGTTCTTCATCTTCCGAGATTTCCTTGGCTTTCTGCAGTTCTTTAATATCTGCCACCGCATCTCGACGTATGTTACGCACAGCAACACGAGCACCTTCAGATTCATGACGTGCCATTTTCTGCATATCCCGCCGCGTTTCTTCCGTCAATGCCGGCAGCGGCACCCGTATGACATCAGCAGAGATAGGGTTGAGGCCAAGATCGGACATACGCAAGGCTTTATCGATGGTTTGCACCATATTGCGCTCATAAGGTTGTACTAACAGCGTCCTGGCATCTTCAACTGAAATATTGGCTACCTGATGCAAAGGGGTATCAGTGCCATAGTAGGGAACCATGACATCCTTGAGCATCGCCGGACTGGCTCGACCTGTACGCACTTTCACAAAGGCGTTTTCCAACGACTCCACACTCTTTTGCATGCGCTGTTCACAGTCACGCTTGATGTCGTTAATCAAATCCGTCTCCTTACTTTATCCAAAGCCACGCTCGATCAAGCTCGAACGTTGCGAATCAGGGTACCTTCTTGCTCACCCAACATAATATTGAGCAACGCACCTGGTTTGTTCATATCAAATACTATCAAGGGCATATTGTGGTCACGGCACAGACAAATGGCCGTCAGGTCCATAACGCCCAGCTTGGCCTCAAGTACCTGATCAAAAGTCAGGCTTTCATAGCGCTGTGCATGGGCATCTTTCATGGGGTCTGAGGAATAAACGCCATCCACCTTGGTGGCCTTGAGCACCACATCGGCCTCCATCTCTATACCCCTCAGGCAAGCCGCCGAGTCGGTAGTAAAGAAAGGATTGCCCGTACCCGCCACAAAAATGCAGACTTCACCTGCCTGCAGATGCCGCATGGCATTCCGCCTGTCATAATGATCCACAATCCCACTCATCGGAATGGCTGACATTAACCGGGTGCGTATATTCGCTCTTTCCAGTGCATCGCGCATGGCCAGGCCATTCATCACCGTAGCCAGCATACCCATATGATCACCAGCAACACGATCCAGCCCAGCAGCCTGCAGGGCCGAGCCCCGAAACAGGTTACCTCCACCTAAAACAAGCCCCACCTGTAGCCCAATACCAATCAGCTGACCTATCTCCAGAGCTAATCGCCCCATGACCTTAGGGTCAATACCAAATTCCACATCTCCAGCCAGAGCTTCACCGCTCAGCTTGAGCAAAATACGACGATAGACCGGTTTACGCTCTGCCATGTTGACAACGCTCTCCGTTAATGTGACAGCATTCTACAGCAAAAGGCCCCTCATGGAGGGGCCTTTTTAGGGCAAAACGACATCCCGGCACGGGAGGTCGACACCCTAGGCTTTCATCAAGCCTGCGCTGCAGCGGCAGCGGCTGCGGCAGCCACTTCCGAAGCAAAATCCACCGACTTCTTCTCGATGCCTTCGCCCACCTGAAAACGAACAAAACGCTGAACAGTCGCTCCCGCCTTCTTTAAAAGATCGGCGACACGAACGTCCGGATCCTTCACAAAGGCTTGCTCAACCAGACTGACCTCAGCCAGATATTTCTTCAAGCTGCCTTCAATCATCTTTTCAACGATAGCCTCAGGCTTACCCGATTCACGAGCCTTGGCTGCATAGATTTCCTTTTCCTTGGCCAACACCTCGGCAGGGACATCAGCAGGCATGACCACCAGCGGGTTACTGGCAGCAATATGCATAGCCATGTCATGACCCAGCGCCGCATCACCACCTTGCAGCGCCACGAGCACGCCAATTTTCAGACCATGGACATAACTGACCAGAAGCTCACCTTCAACAAGTTCGGCTCGGCGCAACTGAACATTTTCACCAATCTTTTGCACCAGAGACACACGGGCCTCTTCAACACTACCTTCACCAAAAGCCAATTGCGAGATAGCAGCTACATCAGTGACTCTGGCCGTTAAGGCCAAGGCAGCCACGGCCTGGGCAAAAGCGGTAAAGTTTTCATCACGGGCAACGAAATCTGTCTGACAATTCACTTCCATGATCAGCGCAGAGCGCTTGTCTGCTGACAAAGCAGTAATGATTGCTCCATCGGCAGCGATATTGCCGGCTTTTTTCGCAGCTTTGGCCTGACCTGATTTGCGCAGATTATCAATAGCCAGCTCAATATCAGCACCAGCCTCCTGCAAAGCCTTTTTACATTCCATCATGCCCAGACCGGTACGGTCACGCAGCTCTTTGACCAAACTGGCGGTAACTTCTGCCATGATATTTACCTCATCTCTAGGTGAGCCGGCCTGATTAGGCCTGCTCGGATTCAACTTCTACGTAACCATCCATCTCACGACCAGCCCCACCCTGCGTGGAGGCATATTCCCGCCCTTCAATCACGGCTGTCGCCATGGCTGAAACATAAAGCTGAACGGAGCGAATGGCATCGTCATTGCCTGGAATAATGTAATCAACACCATCAGGGTCGCTATTCGTATCCACCACAGCGATGACGGGTATACCAAGCTTGCGAGCTTCGGTAATGGCAATTTTTTCATGATCGACATCGATGACGAACAAGGCGTCAGGCAAACCACCCATGTCCTTGATGCCGCCCAAAGAACGATCCAGTTTTTCCATTTCACGCGCGCGTTCCAACGCTTCCCGCTTCGTCAGCTTGGCAAAGGTGCCGTCCAGGGACTGCACTTCAAGATCCTTGAGGCGCTTGATGGATTGACGTATAGTTTTCCAGTTGGTCAGCATCCCGCCTAACCAGCGGTGATCGACAAACGGCATACCACAGCGTGTGGCCTGCTCGCGCACCAGACCGGCAGCTGCGCGCTTGGTTCCGACGAACAGAACCTTATTGCCCTTGCTGGCCAAGCCATTAACAAAGGTCAAGGCGTCATTCAGGGCAGGAACCGTATGTTCCAGATTGATAATATGAATCTTGTTGCGGGCCCCGTAAATAAAGGGCTTCATTTTGGGGTTCCAGAAACGAGTCTGGTGACCGAAGTGAGCGCCTGCTTGCAGCAGTTCGCGCATTGTAACCTGTGCCATGATAAACTCCTGGGTTGAGCCTCCATACACCCCACACGCCAACCCTCTAGGGGCACCCTGGCGCGCGTGTCGGTGCATGTGCGGATTTAAAGTGATGTCACTTTTGCGGCCGAGATTGCCTAAAAGCGCGGCGCTTTATACCATATCCGCCTCCGAGTCTCAATGCCAACTCGTCCGAATCGCTGCCTGGAGCTCTGCATGAGCATGATCAAAACCGCCGACGATATCGCCTCTATGCGTATCGCTGGCCGATTAGCCGCTGACGTGCTTGATTTCATAGCACCTTTTGTAAAACCGGGGATTACCACCCTGGAGCTTGACCGCCTTTGCCATAATTACATGGTCGATGTACAGAAAGTCATTCCTGCCCCACTGAATTACCGGGGCTTCCCGAAGAGCATCTGTACCTCCGTCAACCACGTCATCTGTCATGGTATTCCCACAGAAAAGAAAGTCCTGAAGAACGGCGACATCATCAACATCGATATTACCGTCATTAAAGACGGCTATCATGGCGACACCAGTAAAATGTTTCTGGTCGGAGAATGCTCCGTACTCGCTGAAAAACTGTGCCGTGTCAGTCAGGAGTGCCTCTATCTCGGACTGGCGGCGGTACGCCCTGGGGCTCGACTGGGTGATATCGGCCATGCCATTCAAACCCATGCTGAAGCCAATCGCTTCTCCGTCGTGCGTGATTACTGCGGGCATGGCATAGGCCTGGTTTTTCATGAAGACCCCCAAGTCCTGCATTACGGAAAGCCTGGCACGGGCATGTTGCTGGAACCTGGCATGATTTTTACCATTGAGCCTATGATCAATGCCGGCACTTACCATACGCGGTTATTGCCTGATCAATGGACCGTCGTTACCCGTGACCATAAATTATCTGCGCAATGGGAGCATATGCTGCTGGTCACGGACACCGGGGTTGAGGTCTTAACTCAGCGCCCGGAAGAAGACCTGAGCCACCTGAGCACACCGACGTCAGATACCCAGGTGGCTCTCACCCGGGTATGATGCAAGGCACGCCTTCTCCCCTACATTTTGAGGCAATCAGCCAACGCTATGAGTAGCCTGCAACTGGTTTTTGACAGCGAGCTTTATGACCCGGCCACCCTTGGCCCTGCAGAGCATTTGCCCGCACTTAGTGTATACCGCCAGGCTTTGCAGGGTGCCCAGCAGGTCCTGTTTACACGTTTTCGTGAAGGCGAAGATATTCGTAAACTGGTGAATGCACGCGCCTGGGTCGTTGATCAGGTGTTAAAACATGCGTGGAGTGCAATCGGCCTTATCCACTGCAACGAATGCAGCCTGCTTGCGGTTGGTGGATATGGCCGTGGCGAACTGCACCCCCATTCGGATATTGATGTTCTGGTGTTGCACCAATTCAATGATCTGGCGCAGGATCTGCAGCAACTTATTGCTCAGTTCCTGACCTTGCTTTGGGACCTGGGCCTGGATGTTGGCTCCAGCGTACGCGCGCTCGGCGAGTGCGATGAAGCGGCGCGATCTGATATCACCATTGCCACCAACTTGATGGAATCGCGCACGTTATGTGGTGATGATCAGTTGCGCCAGTCCATGCTGAACCTGACCTCAGCGCAGCGGGTCTGGCCTGGCAAGGAGTTTTTTCGAGCCAAATGGGAAGAACAGATCACCCGTCACAATAAACATAATAATACAGAATACAATCTAGAACCGGACATTAAGAATGCCCCCGGAGGTCTGCGTGACATTCAAACCGTAGGCTGGGTTGCTAAACGCCATTTTGGCGCTGAAACGCTGCATGACTTGGTAGCCCATGGCTTTCTCACCGAACAGGAGTTTATGCAGCTTGATGAGTGCCAGACTCTGCTCTGGCGCATTCGTTTTGCTCTGCATATGTTGACTGGTCGTGCAGAGAACAGGCTGCTTTTTGATTATCAACGACAAGTCGCGCAGATTTTTGGCATGCAAGACGATGCCAGCCACAGAGCTGTTGAGCAGCTCATGAAACAGTACTATCGGGCAGCCATGTTACTGTCGACCCTGAATGAAATGTTGTTGCAGCATTTTGACGAGAGCATACTTCAAGACAGTACGCATGCCGTCATTCACCCCATCAACTCCCGCTTCCAGTTACATAACCATCATATTGAAGCCCTGAACCCGCAAGTCTTTCGTCGCACTCCCTCAGCCCTGCTGGAGGTTTTTGTCCTGTTGGCCAGCGATGCCGATATCCATGGCGTACGTGCCAGCACCATTCGACTCATCATGCAAAGCCTGGATCTCATCGATGATGTTTTTCGGGATGACCTGCGCAACACCTCCTTATTCATGGAGCTAATGCGTAGCCAGTACGCGCTTTTTAGCTCTTTACGCCGGATGAAACGATACGGCGTGCTAGGACGGTACATCCCTGCATTTGGCGCTATTATTGGCCAAATGCAGTACGACCTCTTTCATATTTACACCGTCGACGCCCACACCCTACTGCTTATAAAAAACATGCGACGCTTCAGGTACCCGGACGTACAGGCCAAATTCCCCGTCGTCGCCGATGTGGCCCAAAGTCTGCCCAAAGTAGAGTTACTTTATTTAGCTGGACTATTTCATGACATTGGCAAAGGTCGAGGAGGAGACCACTCTGCGCTGGGAGCGGTGGACGCCCTTGAGTTCTGTGCCCACCATCGTTTGGGCGTCTGGGATGCCCATTTGGTCGCCTGGCTGGCTCGCAACCATTTGATCATGTCCATGACGGCGCAAAAAAAAGACATCAACGACCCGGATATCATCAACGATTTTGCACAGAAAGTCGGGGATATTATTCACCTCGACTACCTCTATGCACTCACCGTCGCCGATATCTGCGCCACCAACCCCACGCTCTGGAACTCATGGCGTGCATCCTTGCTGCGCCAACTCTATGAGCAAACCAAACGAGCCCTGCGTCGCGGCCTGGGTAACCCCATCGACAAGCAGGAATGGATTGAAGAAACCCGGCAGAACGCTCTGGCGCTCTTAAGAACCCAAGGCATTTCTGAAGACAAGACTCAATCCCTGTGGGACTCCCTCGGTGAGGAGTATTTTCTGCGTGAGTCAGCCACGGATATCGCTTGGCATACCCACGCCTTAATCCAGCACAGCCATCCCGACGAGCCTTTAGTCCTGATCAAGGAAACGACCGATAACAAGTTTCTGGGGGCTACGCAGATCTTTATTTACACACGTGACCAGCGCAATCTTTTTGCTGCTACGGTGGCTGCACTCGATCAATTACATCTGACCGTCCTTGATGCTCGCATCATCACTTCTACCAGCCATTTTTCGCTGGACACCTACTTCGTGCTTGATGAAAACAATGAACGACTGACCCAGACCGATCGCCTTTCCCACATTCAAAAGATACTGATTGACACCCTGGCGCATCCTGAAAAATTCCCGGATATCGTACGTCGACGCATGCCCCGACAACTGCGGCATTTCCAGGTCAAGACAGAAATCATCCTGAGTAACGATATTCAGCATCAGCGTACCGTCGTAGAAATCATCACGCTGGATCGACCTGGCCTCTTGGCTCGCATCGGTCGCATATTTATGGAACACGGCGTTAATTTGCAAAATGCGCGCATTGCCACCTTGGGCGAACGTGCCGATGACGTATTTTTCTTAACGGATGACCAGATGCATCCCATTTCTGACCCCGACCTCTGTGAGCGCCTGACTCATACCCTGCGTGAACGGCTGGACCAACAAGATGACTGAACCTATGAATCCACGGCTAGATCGCCTGCTACCCTACCCATTTGAGCGATTGCGTCAGCTGAACGCAGGATGCCAGCCTCCCGAGACATTACCTGCCATCGCCTTGTCGATAGGAGAACCACGTCACCCGGCGCCCGGCTTTGTGCGCGAACAACTGATTGCTGCGCTTGACGGGTTATCCCTGTATCCGGTGACGCGGGGCCTGGATATCCTGCGCGAAAGCATCAGTAACTGGCTGACCTGGCGCTTCCAGTTGCAAGACTGCCCCCCTGACCCTAATCGCCATATCCTGCCGGTAAACGGCAGCCGTGAAGCTCTGTTTTCTTATGTGCAGGCCATGCTGCAGCCCGACTCTGGCGCAGCCGTGGTCATGCCTAACCCCTTTTACCAGATTTATGAAGGTGCAGCTTTACTAGCCGGAGCAGAGCCCATCTACCTGCCCTGTGACGCCGCACACAACTTCATTCCCGATTACCATGCAGTCCCTGCATCCCTTTGGCAGCGAACGGCGCTTTTGTTTCTCTGCTCCCCCGGCAATCCCAGCGGTTCTGTCACCTCACTGGAAACCCTGCAACACCTGATCGAACTATCGGACCGCTATGGATTCTTGCTGTGCAGCGATGAATGTTACAGCGAAATCTACCCTCGTGAAGATTCACCGCCACCAGGACTGCTGCAGGCAGCTGCTGCCATGGGGCGCCATGATTATCGTCGCCTGATGGTTTTTCATTCGTTGTCAAAGCGATCCAACTTACCTGGCCTGCGCTCAGGATTTGTTGCAGGTGACGCTCATTTGATCGAACGTTTCCTGCTGTATCGCACCTATCACGGTTCTGCCATGTCTGTTCCCACGCAGCTAGCCAGTGTGGCCGCATGGAATGATGAGGTCCATGTGCGAGAAAATCGTCAGGCTTACCGCCGTAAATTTGAGGCTGTCCTTTCCCGTTTGCGACCTCACATCGACGTGAATGCTCCCGATGCCTCGTTTTATCTTTGGATGAAAACCCCAGGGTCGGACACTGATTTTGCTCGGGGCCTGTGGAACCAACAACATGTCCAGGTGCTACCGGGATCCTACCTGTCTCGCGATGTTAATGGCCATCATCCTGGGCAAGGGTATGTGCGTATCGCCCTGGTACCTGACGAAGCTACCTGTCTGACCGCCACTGACCGAATCATTACTTACCTCAACGCTATCAGGACCTGACTATGAATCTGCAACAACGAATAGAGCAAGCCTTTGAACAACGCCAGGAGTTCACCCCGGATCAAGCTCCTGATCAGGTCCGGTCAGATGTTCATGATGTGCTACAGGCTTTGGATGCAGGCACACTCCGCGTCGCCGAAAAAATTAACGGTGAGTGGCAGGTCCACCAGTGGATAAAGAAAGCGGTGCTGCTATCTTTCCGTCTACACGATAACCAGATCATGCAGGCCGGTCATGACCTGCAGTATTACGACAAAGTGGCAAGCAAATTCTCCGGATGGACCGAAGCACAATTCAAGGCCTCCGGAGTGCGGGTAGTGCCTCCAGCCTGCGCTCGCCATGGCGCCTACATTGCACGCAATACGGTACTCATGCCCTCCTATGTCAACATCGGAGCCTACGTCGATGAAGGTAGCATGGTCGATACCTGGGCTACGGTGGGATCCTGCGCACAAATCGGCAAACGGGTCCATCTCTCGGGTGGCGTAGGCATCGGTGGGGTACTTGAACCTTTGCAGGCCAATCCCACCATTATCGAGGATGACTGTTTTATCGGTGCTCGTTCGGAAATTGTTGAGGGGATTATCGTCGGCGCGGGCGCCGTCATTTCCATGGGCGTCTACATCGGTCAGTCTACACGCATATATGATCGGGAATCCGGTGAAATTCTGTATGGCAAAGTCCCTGAAGGAGCTGTCGTGGTGCCAGGCTCCCTGCCCTCTAGCGATGGCAAGTACAGCCTCTATGCTGCCATCATCGTCAAACGTGTTGATGCTAAGACCCGAGCCAAAGTGGGCATCAATGAACTGTTACGCCTGACCGACTGAATTTTCTGGCAACTTGCTACTCAAGCCCCCGTGCTTGAGTAGCAAACCTGTCCCCTGCATCATTTTTTTCCTGGACCCAGACCATACGTTTATCCACATGCAGTAGGTCGTCATACTGGCCTTGTAAAATTGACCACATGGCTTCGCTCAACCCGTTGTCAGCATCCACCAGAATGTCGGTAAGGCTCCAGCGCAGACACCTGTAAAATCCTTGGCTGTGTCCGCATGATTAGACGCTCATTAAATTCTGGAGCGTGGCATGGATATCGATCATCGTCGGCAGTTCTGGCAACAACATATTGCAGC
>JAJZHP010000010.1 GCA_021804355.1 Pseudomonadota bacterium
TCCCCCTGGCAACGATCGACGAGGTGTTTCGTGAAGTGGAGGCAGGGGCCGTCAATTACGGTGTGGTCCCTGTGGAGAACTCCTCGGAGGGTGTCGTCAATCATACGCTGGATTCCTTCATGACATCTGGCTTGTGTATCATGGGCGAGGTAGAACTGCGTATACACCATCATTTGTTAGTCGCCGATGTTACCAAAGTAGCCTCTATTTCTCGTATTTACTCGCATCAACAGTCTTTAGCCCAGTGTCGTAAATGGTTAGATGCTCATTTTCCCGCCGCTGAACGCGTTGCGCTGCCTAGCAATGCTGAGGCGGCACGACGCATCCGAGGCGAGTGGCATTCTGCAGCCATCGCTGGTGAGACGGCCGGAGCTCTCTACGAATTACAGACCCTGCATGCCTGTATTGAAGATAATCCCAACAATACGACACGCTTTCTGATTATAGGGAGAGAAGAGGTCGTAGCCAGTGGTCGTGATAAAACCTCCATCATGGTGTCGGTACAGAACAGTGCAGGTGCTTTGTACCGGGTGTTAGAGCCTTTTAATCGTCAAGGTATTTCGCTGACCCGTATAGAGACACGGCCATCCCAGATTGATATCTGGTCCTATGTATTTTTTATCGACTTTGAGGGACACCTGAGCGATCCCACCGTTCAGTCCGTACTCGCCGAGTTGCGTGCGGGAGCTGCTGAAGTGAAGATTCTGGGTTCCTACCCGCGAGCGGTGTTGTAACAAGGAGAGGATGATGGTCCAGGACATTGAATCTTGGGTGGCCCCTGGGGTGCGAGGCTTGGCTCCTTATCAGCCAGGTAAACCGATCAGTGATCTTGAACGTGAACTTGGCCTACGTAATATTGTGAAGCTGGCCAGTAACGAAAATCCTTTGGGGTATTCACCTCATGTGCGTGCAGCATTAAGCTCTGCATTACAGGATCTGGCCCGTTATCCCGATGGTGGGGGGTACGCGCTTAAAACGGCTTTGGCTCGCCATTATGGCCTGTCCCATGATCAGGTAAGCTTGGGTAATGGTTCCAATGATGTGCTTGATATCGTAGCAAGAACATTTTTGACGCCCGATCATGGAGCTGTCGTTGCGCAATATGCGTTTGCCATCTATGCCTTGACAGTACAAGCCCTGTCAGCGCCCTTGCAGGTGGTTGCTGCCAAAGACTATGGCCATGACTTAAAAGCCATGGCAGAAGCCATTCAAGCATCGACGCGATTGGTCTTTATTGCCAACCCTAATAATCCTACAGGATCAAGCGTCAGCCAGCAGGAGCTTCAGGTCTTTTTGCAAGAACTCCCTGACCATGTTCATGTTGTGCTTGATGAGGCCTATCTGGAATACAGCGATGAAGGCGGTGTCGATGCGGCAACATGGATTGAACGTTTTCCCAGGTTGATTCTCTGTCGCACCTTTTCCAAAGCCTATGGCCTGGCAGGCCTGCGTATAGGGTATGCGCTGTCTTCCGCTCCGGTTGCCCATATGCTTAACCGTGTCCGCCAGCCTTTTAATGTCAGTAGTCTTGGTTTGATAGCTGCCGAGGCGGCGTTGGCAGACCAGGATTTTGTTGTACGTACCCGCCAGCTTAATCAGGCAGGTTTGCAGCAACTGCGCGAACCTTTGGAACGCAGAGGTCTTCATGTTTTACCCAGTCAGGGTAATTTTCTATGCCTAGATATGGGGCGCCCAGCACAAGCTATTTATGAGGATTTGTTGCGCCAAGGCGTGATTGTCAGGCCTTTAGGGGGCTATGCTATGCCCCATCACCTACGCGTGAGCGTGGGGTTGCCGGAAGAAAATGCAAGGTTTTTGGCAGCCCTGGACGATGTGCTGTCATGAGTCCATTTGAACGGGTAGCCATTCTTGGCTTGGGCCTCATCGGCTCATCCTTAGCTCGGGTGTTACGTACACAAGGCCTGGCCAAAGAAATTGTTGCCGCAGGCAGTCGCCCAAGCACCTTGGCACGTGGGCTAGAACTAGGCATTATTGATCAGGCTTGCGGTAGCGTTGCTGATGCCGTGGCTGGTGCTGATCTGGTCATCCTGGCCATGCCCGTGGGGGGTATGCAACAGGCATTTGCAGAACTCGCTGAAGCGATCAAGCGTTCATCTGTCATCGTTACTGATGTGGGTAGTGTCAAAGGTGCTGTGGTGGAAGCGGCACGTCGGGCTTTGGGGTATGTTCCGGCAACCCTGGTGCCAGGACACCCCATCGCAGGATCTGAAAAAAGTGGCGTAGAGGCTGGGTCGGCTGATCTTTTTCGGCGTCATAAGGTCATTTTAACGCCCTTAGACGAAACCGATCCGCAGGCCTTGCAACGTGTGCAGAACCTATGGCATCGCGCAGGAGCCGAGGTTATTCTGATGAGTGTTGCCGCTCATGATCAGATTCTGGCCAAAACCAGTCATCTACCGCATTTGCTCGCTTTTTCTTTAGTCGATGCTTTAGCGCGAGAATCAGAAAACTTAGAAATATTTCGCTATGCAGCAGGAGGTTTTCGTGACTTTACCCGGATTGCGGCCAGCGATCCGCGTATGTGGCATGACATAGCCTTAGCCAATCAACCCGCACTGCTTGAAGCCATCGAGCATTTTCAGGGAAGCCTGAATATGCTGCGAGATGCTGTGCAGCAGCGTGATGGCGAGAGCCTGCTCAATATATTCACCCGCGCTAAAGCTGCTCGGGATCATTTTACTCACATGCTGGCCGGTACGGCCTATGCCCAAACCATGAAGACACCTATGACTGAATTCCATGTACAGCCCGGTGGACGCTTGCAAGGTCGTTTGCGCGTTCCTGGAGATAAATCCATTTCACACCGTTCTATCATGTTGGGCTCCCTGGCGGAGGGTGTTACCGAAGTGCATGGTTTTCTGGAAGGAGAAGATGCCCTCGCTACGCTGCAAGCCTTTCGCGATATGGGGGTGCAGATTGAAGGGCCTACGCAGGGACGCGTTCGTATACACGGGGTGGGCATGCAGGGCTTGCAAGCTCCTGCTCAAGCCTTGTATCTGGGGAATTCAGGGACATCCATGCGCTTACTGTCGGGGATACTGGCAGCTCAAGCCTTTGATACCGTTATGACCGGGGATGAGTCTCTGTCGCGCCGGCCTATGGAGCGTATTGCTGTCCCCCTGCGTACCATGGGGGCGCAAATCGATAGTACCGGTGATCGAGGTACACCGCCCTTAACGATTCGGGGGGGGCGTCATCTGCGTGGTAGGGAGTACCGCATGCCCGTAGCTTCTGCTCAGGTCAAGTCGGGTGTTTTACTGGCCGGGTTATGGGCTGAGGGTGAGACCTGCGTTATCGAACCAGCACCTACCCGTGATCATACCGAACGCATGTTGCGCGGTTTTTCTTATCCGGTGATCACTGAAGGGAATCGGGTTAGTTTGCAAGGAGGCGGCAAACTGATAGCAACCGATATTGATGTTCCTGCTGATATTTCCTCCGCTGCTTTTTTTCTGGTGGCAGCCAGTATTGCTGAAGGGTCTGACCTGATCCTTGAGCATGTCGGTATTAACCCCACGCGTACGGGTGTTATTGATATCTTGCGCCTGATGGGCGCAGATATTGAAATACTCAATCCACGAACTTCAGCCGGAGAGCCTGTGGCTGATTTGCAGGTTCGTTACGCGCGCTTGCATGGTATTGAAATTCCTGAGGATCTAGTCCCCTTAGCGATTGATGAGTTTCCGGTGCTGTTTGTCGCCGCAGCCTGTGCTGAAGGAAAAACCGTGTTGACCGGAGCGGAAGAGTTAAGAGTTAAAGAATCTGATCGTATTCAGGTCATGGCGGATGGTTTGCAGCGCCTGGGCGTGAAGGCTGTGCCGACTGCGGATGGCATGGTGATTGAAGGAGGGAAGATAGCCGGTGGGCAGGTGGATAGCCATGGCGATCACCGTATTGCTATGAGTTTTGCTATGGCTGCTCTGCGCGCTAGCGGCCGGGTGGAGATCACTGATTGTGCCAATGTGGCGACCAGTTTTCCCGGTTTTTCAGAGCTGGCACGCTCCGTGGGGCTGGGTATCGATGTCGTTCAGGATACTTCCACCGTACAAAATTAAACCAGTAATGATTGCAATTGTCATATTTTTTCTATAAAAAGCGGCGCCAAGGTGGTGCTTGATTTTCTAGGGTGGCCCTGGACAAGCTCAGGATGGGCAAAATGTTTTGTGAGGCAACATGAGTCTTGAAGTTGAAAAACCGGTCCTGGTACCGGCTACTGTTCCCGTAGTGGCGTTAGATGGACCTACAGCTTCCGGTAAAGGGACGGTAGCCTCCCGATTAGCAGCCTTGTTGGGATTTCATGTGCTCGATAGTGGCCTGCTATACCGCGTACTTGCTTTGGCAGCCGAGCACCATGGGGTTGGCCTGGAAAATGAAGATGCTCTGGAAGTGCTTGCAGGTCATCTTGATGTTCAGTTTGATTGTGATGGGCGCGGCGATTCACGCGTTATTCTGGAAGGTGAAGATGTTTCACTGGCTTTACGGCAAGAAACGGTGGGTAGAGCCGCTTCCTTGGTAGCTGCTTTGCGCCGTGTAAGGTCGGCTTTGCTCAATCGTCAGCGCGCCTTCCGTGAATTGCCGGGGCTCGTGGCTGACGGTCGGGATATGGGAACGGTGGTATTCCCCGATGCATGCCTGAAGGTTTATATGACGGCCAGTGTTGAGGCACGAGCAGGCCGTCGATATCGCCAGTTGCTTGAAAAGGGGTTTGATGCTAGCCTTGCCGACCTCACGCAGGATATAAGGAATCGGGATATGCGCGATATGACGCGTACCGTCGCCCCTTTGAAGCCCGCTGAGGATGCCAATCATATCGATACCACCGATATGGGCGTCGATGAGGTGGTTGAACGTATCCTGATATGGGTGCGTCAGCAGCCTGAGCTTGCGGCATTTGCCCATCAAGCTCAATAGTCTGGCCAATGCCAGCGGTGTTCGATGAAGAATGACAGCCAGCATGGTTCTCATCGGACTTAATTATTTAATACCTGCTGAGTTGGCCATGCAGGTTAGGACATGGCGATGTGTTGCATCGCAGGTTGAAAATTAACATGACAGAATCTTTTGCCTCGCTGTTCGAAGAAAGTCTCATAGGTCTTGATGTCGAAAAAGGTGCCTTGATTCAGGGTACCGTGATCGCTATAGACGATGACTGGGTTGTTGTAGACACAGGTCTGAAATCAGAAGGTGTCATTGCACGTGAAGAGTTTCTCAACGATCGGCGAGAACTGGAAGTTAAGGTCGGTGATCAGGTTGATGTGATCGTTGATGCCTTAGATAACGGTTTGGGTTACACCGTGCTTTCTCGTGAAAAAGCTAAGCGTGCCGAAACCTGGACCAAGCTGGAACGTGTTTTTGAAGGCAGCGAGATCGTTCGCGGCATCATCTCTGGCAAAGTCAAAGGTGGATTTACCGTCGATATCGGTTCCATTCGTGCCTTCTTGCCAGGTTCCTTGGTGGATATACGTCCTATTCGTGACACCGCCCATCTTGAAGGTCGCGAACTGGAATTTAAGCTCATCAAGCTGGATGCCAAACGTAACAATGTGGTGGTATCACGTCGTGCTGTTATGGAAGCTGAGTCTTCCGCTGAGCGTGAACAGCTGCTGGAGAACCTCCAGGAAGGTCAGGTGGTTCGCGGTATCATCAAGAATCTCACCGACTACGGTGCTTTTGTCGACCTCGGTGGTATCGATGGTCTGCTGCACATTACCGACATGGCCTGGAAACGTATCAAGCATCCTGGCGAAATTGTTGAAGTTGGACAGGAAGTTACGGTCAAGGTGCTCAAATTTGACCGCGATCGCAATCGTGTCAGCCTAGGATTGAAGCAGCTGGGTGAAGATCCCTGGCTGGATATCATTCGCCGCTATCCTGAAGGGACGCGAGTTAAGGCACGTATTACCAACCTCACCGATTATGGTTGCTTTGCTGAACTGGAAGAAGGTGTTGAAGGTTTGGTCCATGTCTCTGAAATGGATTGGACCAATAAGAACGTACATCCCTCACGTGTCGTACAGATCGGTGAAGAAGTTGATGTCATGGTGCTCGACATTGATGAAGAACGCCGTCGTATCTCGTTGGGTGTCAAACAGTGCAAGCCCAATCCCTGGGAAGAGTTTGCCAAGCATCATGAGAAGGGTGAACGCGTTTCCGGAACGATCAAGTCCATTACCGATTTTGGTATTTTTGTTGGGCTTGATGGAGGCATTGACGGTCTGGTACATCTGTCCGATATTTCCTGGAATGAAAGCGGTGAAGATGCAGTGCGTCGCTTCAAGAAAGGCGATAACCTGGATGCCGTCATTCTCTCGGTGGACCCTGAGCGTGAGCGCATCTCTTTAGGTCTCAAACAACTGGATCGTGATCCCTTCAGTGAGTTTGTGGCTAAGTATGAAAAGGGTGCCATGGTCAAGGGTATCGTCAGATCGGTGGATGCCAAAGGAGCTCTGATTGATCTGGGTGACGGTGTCGAAGGCAGCTTACGTGCCTCCGAAATCAGCCGTGATCGCGTCGAAGATGCCACTCGACATTTTAAGGAAGGTGAAGAAGTTGAGTCACGTATCATCGGCATAGATCGCAAGTCTCGTGTCATCAGCTTGTCCATCAAGGCCAAGGATGAAGCTGAAGAGCGCGAAGCGATGGCTACCTTACGTGAAGGTGACGGTGAATCAGCCAGCACGCCCAAGACCATCGGTGACCTGTTGCTCAGGGCACGTATGTCCAGCGAAAGCTAAACGATCCACAGGCTGTACGAAAGGGTCATCTCTTTAACCGAGAGATGGCCCTTTTTCATGCATGGGCTCTTAGGGTCGACAGTATTCTTTGCCAAAATCCCCAATATACGTTGCCACTCTGATTTTATTGTGTAGAATCACGGAGTTGAGAGTAGTAAACGGCTGGAATATGAGATGGCTCTGACCAAATCAGAATTGATTGAACAGTTAATCTTTAAACAGGAAGGTTTAACTTCCAAAGACGTTGAGCTGGCTGTTAAAGCCATGATTGAACAGATGTCGAGCACCCTGGCCTCGGGGGGGCGCATAGAAATTCGAGGATTTGGCAGTTTTTCACTGCATTTCCGTGAGCCGCGTATCGGTCGCAACCCCAAAACCGGGGAATCGGTAACCTTGGCCGGAAAGTACGTTCCTCACTTTAAGCCAGGCAAAGAACTCAAGGACAGAGTGAATCTTAATCTGGATGGTCGCCCGGCAGCTAGCACGGATGACGACGATGAGGATGACGCCTGATGAGGCGTTTCATGGCATGGTGGCGTGTACTTTTGCTGCTGCTGCTGTTTGCCATCGGACTTTGGATGGTCGTCGTTAATGACCAACCCATTGATCTTAATCTGCTTTTCTGGAAATTTAAGGCAGTTAATAGTGGGTTAAGCCTGCTGGTGAGTTTTCTCTTGGGAAGTTTGGTAGGCATGTTGGTGGGTTTGAACCTCTACGTACTCTTTAAACTCAAAGGGCGTGTATTCCTGTTGCGTCGTGAGTTACGTGATGCGCGCCAGCAGCTAGAGCGACGTGCCTCATGAGTCCGCTGATTATTGCCTTGGATTTTCCTAGCATCGAGCAGGTGTGGCCTCTGGTGGATCAACTGGAAGCTAAACAATGTCGGCTCAAGGTGGGTAAAGAGCTTTTTACTCGCGGTGGTCCTGCACTGGTTGAGCAGCTACAGCGACGTGGGTTCGAAATTTTTCTTGACCTGAAATTTCATGATATACCCCATACCGTGGCGCAGGCGGTTTCAGCGGCGGCTGATTTAGGCGTTTGGATGGTCAATATTCATGCGTCGGGAGGTCGGCGCATGATGGAGGCAGCGGTATCGGCTCTGGCAGGCTATCAGCAGCGCCCGCATTTGATTGCCGTCACGGTACTCACCAGTATGGAAGATAAGGATCTGCATGAAGTTGGGATCACGGTGGGTAGTGCTGCCCAGGTTCGATTACTCGCTGATTTGGCTATGTCCTGCGGGATCGATGGTGTTGTCTGTTCAGCGCTTGAGGTTTCTGTACTGCGTCATGTGTATCCGAGTAGCTTGTTAGTCACTCCGGGTATACGACCAGCAGGATCACCTATGGATGATCAGCGCCGTACCCTGACACCCCGATTAGCCAGGCAGGCTGGAGCTACCCATCTGGTGGTCGGTCGTCCCGTTACACGCGCTGCTGATCCTGCGGCTGCTTTGTCAGACCTCTTGCTTGATCTGTCGTGTTCTGATTGAATGCCAACCAGGCTTAAATCTGAATTTTAGTCAGATTATGGAGTAGGCATGTTTAGAGCAGGTTGGGCATTAGCTGAGATAGTGATCAAGCCACAAGGTTTAGCCATGCATGGTTTCGGCCAGGCACAACATCGAGCCTGGCGCCAACGAACCCCACTGCATGCGCGTGCCCTGAGTTTTAGCGATGAACATGATCAAAGGCTACTGATAGGCTGCCTGGATTTGGGCTATGTCACGCATGCCATCAGGCAGGGGGTCGAGGCTGGATTGCAAAACCTGCTGGGAGCATCCTGGGATTCAGCAACCTTGTTGCTTACCTGCACTCATACGCACTCAGGTCCGGGAGGCTGTGCCCATGAGGCTTTGTACAACCTGGTCACCCCTGGATTTGTTGAAGCTCATGTCACGGCAATTGTAAAAGCTACCCTGGAGGCATTTCAGCGCGCCTTTGCCGATGAACAAGCGGTGGATTTGAACTGGATAGAAGGCTGTATTGACGATGAGGTGGAAGTAGCCTGGAATCGTTCGCTTAAAGCCTACCTGCGTAATCCTGAAGTTAAACCTGTACGTGACCATGAACGACACCTGGCTCTGGATCGTTTTATGCGGGTGCTGACCCTTACACAACGAGGGCAGGTACGAGCTTTGATGTCTCTATTTGGCGTTCATGCTACTTGTCTGGGTAATCAGCAGGATGCTTACGATGCCGATAACAAAGGTTATGCTGCCCGTGCCACTGAAAAAATACTTGCCGAGGCAGGCGCTTCCTTAGCTATTTTTGCCCAGGGCACAGCGGGAGATGTATCCCCTTATTACCATGGTCCGGGGGATCAGAAACGCAGGCAATCGATTCGAGGCGAAGCAGAAGTTGCTTATGCTATAGAGAATGGCTTGATACAAAGTCGTATGGCTTTGCAACTAGCTCAGCAAGAAGGTGAGCGTATATGGGGTACTTTGGACAGTATTCTAACCTATGTAGATCTATCCAGGGTCAGTGTTGATCCCCAGTTTAGTCGTGGACAACGTGCTTGGACCACCGAACCTGCTCATGGTATCAGTTTTTTTGCCGGTACGCCTGTCGATGGTCCGGGTCTGGCTACTCCGCTGATCCGCGTCCTAAGGCTGCTGAGTCGTGGTGTACGATGGAGCCAGCAACGCCATGCAGAGGCTGCTACGCAAGCATTTTATACGGCTCAGGGTAACAAGGATGTCTTGTTACATGCAGGCAAGCATCAGATACTCGGTCAGTCGCTGAAATCGCTCAAAGTGCCAGGCTGGTTAGATCCGGTGGTTGCTGAGTTGAAACATCAGGTCCAGGCAGGGGCCATGGTCGATAGCCCTCTGGTGCCCACGGTATTGCCTCTCCAGTTGATCGCCCTTGGCCAGCTGGGTATTATTGCCTGTCCAGGGGAATTCACAACCGTGGCCGGCCAGCGCCTGCTGCAGGGATTAGCCCCCATACTGGCTGAACGAGGCATCACCCGTTTGGCCATCATGACCTACTGTAACGATTACATGGGTTATGTGACTACCCAGGAAGAGTATCAGGAACAGGCCTATGAAGGCGGACATACGCTTTATGGGCAGTGGACCTTGGCTGCTTTTCAGACCTGTTTTGAGCAACTGGCCAGGGAGTTTATCAAGCCTCGGCATGAGCGTAAGCATGACCAGATACGGCGTCCTCAGCCGGTTCCCCCGGAAGAGCTGCGTCGCCGCAGCTACCGGGAGCATTCCAGCATAGAGCGTTAGTTATCCATACGCTGATTGAGGGGATTGATGTTCATCGCCAGAGAGCCCACGAGCGGTGTAGCCCCTGCAGCGCCACTTTGCAGGGTGTAGAATATTTCCCGTGAACCCAGTACATAGTTCAAGGTCCCTGTGTAGCTTGTCGATGGCCCAAAACTGAAGCTCGCCTGGCCGGTTATGATGAAGGGAGTCGCTGACAGAGTTGAACCTGTGGCAACGAATTCCGTTAAACTTAAACTGCTAAAAGCATTACTAGGTAGAGCGGTGGAGAACAGCTCATTTTCATTTTCACCTTGGTTGACGGCGGAAGGCGTCAGCGTCAGTCCGGTGGCATTCGGCGTGACACAAGCACCTAGTCGGATTCCCCCCACGATGGGGCCTGTCGTCAAGAGGCGAATGCCAAAACCACCACTGTTGCAGTTGATGCCATCATTCATTTCACCGCTGGCGGTTAGGCCTGCCCAATTAGGTAGCGCAGCTGTTGGGGCAAGCACAGCATCAAACCGGGTAAGAACTTGCGAGTTGGTATTAATACCAGCTCCTGAGAGGCTGTACGCGGGGCCGCCAAGGGTCATGGCACTCGTTAGGGTAGCTAGATGCTCATTAAGGCTATACATATGGCCGGTACTATCGGTCATGTTCAGCGTTAAATTTGATCCTACCAGGGTTCCTGATACAGATTTGTCTGTGGATGTCACATTACCATTAGTGTCTATAGTGACACTGTTATCTAAAAAGACTTCAGCAGGTAGGGGGGTAGGCGTGGGCGCTGGTGTTGACGTTAACAATGTGCTTGGCGCCAATAAGCCGGTTTCTGCTATCAGACCTTGCAGGCTATATGTTCCAACCAAGCTGGGGGCGGTGACATTGTAATCACCTTGTTCAAATTCAGGAGCCCAGGTGGCGTCGGCTGGAATGGTCTGCATGAGATTTTGTAAATGTAGCTCACATCCCGGCAAGGTGGCACTGGCGCTGCCGAGTACCGTTGAGGAAGCTCCGTTCACGGCGATATGGAAAGCCATGTCATCCGTATCCTTAAAGCCTGCAGGATGTGCACAGATGCCATCAGCGACAGCTTGTATGCTGGCAGCCAGAGGCAGAATATCATTATGGTAAGTACTGAGTAACTGTGCATAAAGGGTAGGGGTCAGGTTGCCGTAGCTATTGCCTTGTGCAGCATAGAGCGCTAAGGCGGCGGTACTGACCTGGCTGATATCCAGATCAGGTAGACTGGTTGGATTCAAGGTGGCGGCACTGAGCAAGCTGCTGGCCTGGCCTAGATAACTGGTAAGCACTACGCTGCCATCCGGGGAGACAGCGTTGGCAAAAACCGGTGCAGAGGTATTGGGAAAGGTGACATTGATACTGTACTGGCCTTGAGCATCAGCGGTAATGGTTCCTAGCAGCTGTGCACCTGTCTGGTTTAGCGGCGCACCCAGGGTAAAGGTGACCACGGCACCGGCAACAGGTGCATCGATGACGCCCCCTGTCAGTAAAGTCCCTGTTGAAGATCCTGCGCCGCTGCCACCACTGCCGCAGGCTACCAGAGCCAAGGCTGATACAAGTATTAAGGTAGGTGTTTTGACTGTACGGGATAATCTCATGATGTCCATGTCCAAGATGTTGTGGGTGGACTTACTATAAATGGGAAAAATTCCCATGTCTAATAATTTTGTGTAGAATGTGAACTGCGTTCGAGATGAGGAGGGTGCATGTACCATGAGTGAGCCGGGGGATCCTATCCAACCGTGGCTAAAAGCTAGCGATGCCTTGCTCATGCCCTGGCTTTTGTTGCTGCTGGATCGTGGGGTGGATTACTCCATGTTCAGTAAGCACATCAAGACCCTCTTTCTCAAATCGGCTCAGTCTTTGCTCGATGAGAAACAACAGAAAACCACGGATTCAGCCTTAAGTATTTTAAGTGGCGTACACCGCAAAGATGTACGCCAGTGGCGGGAGACATCCACACAATCCCAACCTGAGGCCCGCGACTTAAGTTTGGCTAATCAGGTATGGACCCTTTGGCTGCATGATGAGCGTTACCAGGGCGATCGTTTGCCGCGTCAAGGGGCAGAGCCCTCATTTGAGTCTCTGGTGCGAGAGATCAGTCTCGACATACACCCCCACAGTGTGTTGCTAGAGCTTAAAAGGCTGGGTTTGGTGGATGTATTGCCTGATGAGGTCGATTGGGTCGTCAGACTCCGCGATTCTTTTGTTCCGCCGCAAGATACAGCTGAGCTATGGGCCATGCTGGCAGGTAGCCTGGGTGATCATATTCAGGCCGCCGTGGATAATATACGTTTCGGTCCGACACATTTGGAACAGAGTGTATTTGCAGAACCCTTATCAGCTGAGAGCATAAAGGAATTGGAACAATTGGCGAGGGATGCCTGGGCAGGCACACAGCAACAACTTTTAGCAGCAGCGCGTAGACATTGGCAGAACGATAAGCATTTGCCAGCCTCAGAAAGATTGTATCGATTTCGTGCCGGCTCCTATTTTTTTCAGAGTACAAGCTTGTCATCAACGGATACAGAGCATCGCAAGGAGACCAAAAAATGAGCTTACGCAAGCATCACGGTGCTCGAAATGGCCTGCGAATTTTACAGATCATGCTGTTGTTTTTACTCGATGCCTGCGGGGGTGGAGGAGGGCTGGCTAGTCTGGGTGGGGTAGGATCGGGTGGCACGGGCAGTGCTATGGGCACGGTGACAGGATTGGCCAGTGTGATCCTGGATGGTAACGAATTTAACGATACGCAAGCCTCCTGGGCAGCCAGTGATGCACAAGGTGTCAATATAGGTGTTCCAGCCACGCAGATAAATTTAGGTGATCAGGTCATAATGAGCTTGACCGGTCAAGGGCAGACTGGTCATGTACAAGTGCAAGCACAACTGGCAGGTACGGTCTCCTCGCTAGGAGTGAACAGCATGATGGTCAATGGGTTACAGGTCCGGATATCTACGGATGCAAGCTTAGCTCCCTTAACTTATTTTACCGGTTTGGGAAACTTCAATGATCTTGCCGTGGGTGAACAAGTTGAAGTATTTGGTGCCTATGGTGAAGACGCACAAGGCCCCTATCTGTTAGCAACGCGGGTGGTGCTACAGCCCTTAGGAGGACTTAGCCTGATGACCGGGCGAGTGCAAAGCTATTCACCGGGAAGTTCAACCCTGGTTTTGGGAGGAATCAGCTATGCGTTGAGCTCGGTTGCTCTGAATCAGGCCGCAACAGCCAACCTACAGCCTGGCCAGTTGGTGACACTCTGGATGTCATCGGCCTCTACGGTCGTGTCAGCTCTGTACGTCTACAGCGTGCAAGGTTTGCAGGGAAATCTGCAGATCTCTGGTATTGCTTATAACTTGCAAAGTGGACAGTTTCAGGTGGATGGTATCACCGTGCTGGCCAGTGCAGCCCAGATGACGGTAGTGCATGAGGGTAGTTATGTGACGGTAGAAGGACAAGTCACTAGGGCTACGGTTGAGGCCAGTCAGGTCAATGCTATGACGTCCTTAGGAGCACCCGTACTGTTACATGGTAGTGTGACGCAGTATGTCAGCTCAGCCAGTCTGGTTGTACGGGGCATCCCTGTAGATGCCTCTCATGCTACGATTAATGGCAATTTGGCGAATGGGATCTTTGTCGAAATTCAAGGACAGATTGCCGGGAACACGGTGCTGGCTACGCAGGTGGACGTGCAAGCGCCTCCGGTACAGGCAACCCTGGATCAGCAAGGCATAGTGACGGCTCTCGATATGACCCAATCAACCTTAACCCTGAACGCTGAGGATGGAGCGAGTTACCAGGTACATTGGACGAATAATGTTTTTGTTGTACCTGTGAAAGAGGGGGCAAAAGCATCATTGTCGCAGTTGATGATGGGGCAGCAGATTGAAGTACATGGTCAAGTTCAGGCAGATGGCAGCCTGCTGGCTGATACGCTAACATTTTCAGGAAATCCTCCATCCGCACCAGGAAAAGGTGGTCTGGAAGTTCATGGTGTGGTTTATAGCTATAACGCAGCTTTAGGGATATTTTATGTTAATAATCTGCCCTTCAGTTTAGGGCAGGTCAACGTGCAGGGGGGCACATTGGCCAATGGTAGCGCCGTAGATATCAGTTTTATGCCGGGTGCGCCCAATCAAGTTCTGACCCTGACGATGGATAATTAAATGCCGCTGGATTTGCATGAGGGGTCTGATTGCGGGACAATTGCAGCTGGGTCTGGAGGGTTGAGGTGAGTGGGTGGAAGCACAAACGTTAAACGATCAAATGCTGTTGCCGCGAGGCGAATTTAACAAGTTGCAAAAAAGACTACGCCGGCTGGTTGGTCAGGCCATCGCTGATTACGCCATGATACAAGAGGGCGACAAGGTGATGGTGTGCCTGTCAGGCGGAAAAGATAGCTATACGATGCTGGATATCCTGCTGAGTCTGCAAATCAGCTCTCCGGTTCGTTTTGAATTGGTCGCGGTGAATCTGGACCAGAAACAACCGGGCTTTCCTGAACATGTACTACCGGCTTATCTCGAGGCCAGAGGTGTACCTTTTTATATTCTTGAGCGCGATACGTACAGCATCGTTAAACAGCTCACTCCCGAAGGTAAAACCTACTGCAGTATGTGTTCGCGACTGCGTCGTGGCAATCTTTATGGTTTTGCCCAGCAAATTGGGGCCACCAAGGTGGCACTAGGTCATCATCGTGATGACATCATGGCAACCTTTTTTCTGAATTTGTTTTTCAATGGCAAGCTCAAGGCCATGCCGCCAAAGTTGTTGAGTGATGATGGCCGTAACGTCTTGATTCGTCCGCTGGCTTATTGCCGCGAGCAGGATATTATTGCCTATGCCCGCCAGCGTGAATTCCCCATTATTCCCTGCAATCTATGTGGTTCTCAGGATAATTTGCAGAGGGTGGTGGTTAGTGACATGCTTCGCGCCTGGGATCAGCAACATCCGCATCGTCTGGACAGCATATTTACGGCACTGACCAGTGTGGCGCCTTCCCAATTGCTGGATCGTGAATTGTTTGACTTTGTCGGTCTGGAATCTCGCCGTGAAAACAAGGAGCGCGATGATCATCGTTTGGAGCTGGTGGACTTGACCTTGTAACGGGCTCCATCGCTAGAGGGATTTTTATGTCTACGGATAGTTCAGGAATCAGTTTTACGGCCCACTATACCGGTGAAGTTTGGTTACGTCAGGGGTGGTCGGATCCTGCGCTTTCAACGCCACAAGGGCGGCTGTTCTATCAGGCGGCGCGACCTTTGGAAATGGCTGCACGATGGTTGACGGGATCGAATAATGAATTGTTGCTACTACAGCGTCATGCCATTATCGATTATTGGCTGCATCAAGCCCTGCAACTGAATCCTGATTTGCAGGTGGTTGAATTAGCCTGTGGGTTATCTCCCCGAGGTCAGTCATTTATACGCCAATACCCTGAAATGACTTACCTGGAAGCTGATTTGCCCGAAATGGCTTTCCGAAAACTTAAACGTTTAGAAGCGATGGGTGTGCAGGCCAAGCGTCATCGTGTGGCTGTATGCAATATTTTACAAACAGAGGGAGAATACTCCCTGGCAGCTTTGGCTAAACGAGAGTTGCAAGCGGATAAGCCTGTACTTTGTATCACAGAAGGGCTGGTTAACTATTTCACCTTGCCGGTTATTTCTCGTTTCTGGCAATCGCTGGCTCAGATGCTGTCAACCTTCCCCCAAGGACGCTATCTGACGGATCTTTACCCTGATTTTTCATGGCACCCCCACTTACGCTGGGTACGCCCCCTGAAAAACATACTCGCGTGGGCCACCGAGGCTGAAGTCAGTTTACACTTTGCAGATGAGCAGCAGATTCGTCAGCATATGAGATCCTTGGGATTTGCTGATTGTCAGGTACATGTACCGGAGTCTTATTACGGCTGGTTAGAGGATTTACCCATCTTGCCGGTGCCCAGTCTGGTGCGTGTGGTTGATTGCAGCCTTTGACATCCTCCCCTCCCTCAGCCGATGGCTGCCGCTTACGCGGAAAGAGAGTGGATTCCTTCTGCAAGACGCTCATGTCCAATCCATAGACCCAATATTTTCAGGGGACGTGAGAATGTTGGTGGCGGCAATCCAGGGTAGTCGTATCGAGTATACTCTAAGTCCCTCATTAATCAGGGAATCGATATGTCCTTGCAGGGTCGATGGCTGAATTTCTTCCTGCTTGCCGTAGCCTCACTGACGCTCGTGTTGGGCTTGCTACTGGCTGCCAGTGGGCAAAAGGTTCTTGCTGGTTATCTTTGGCTGCTGGGTGCCATGCCGGTCATGGTGGCTTTACTGGCAGGCATGATCAGAGCTCTGGCGCGAGGTGAGGGTGGGCTGGATCTTCTGGCTGCTCTCGCTATGGGCGGCGCTGCTGTGCTGGGGGAGTCACTGACCACCGAAGTGATTGCGCTGATGCTGGCCAGCGGAAGAGTACTGGAGAATTTCGCTGAAGGCCGTGCGCAACGCGAAATGACAGCCCTGCTGCAACGGGTGCCAGCCTCGGCTTATCGTTATGAAAGCGGACAGCTGGTTCAGGTGCCTCTGGAGGCTGTGCGTAGGGGTGATCGTCTGGCTGTGCGCGGTGGTGAAGTCCTGCCGGTAGACGGTACCCTGCTGGGTGGCGCTGAACTGGATGAATCGCCCCTTACCGGCGAATCCCTGCCTGTGCACCATGAGGTTGGTCAGAGGGTGCGTAGTGGATCGATCAATGCGGGCGCGGCCTTTGATCTGCTGGCGACCACCACGGCCTCGGCCAGTACGCTGGCGGGTATCGTGCGCCTGGTTCAGTCGGCTCAGGGCAGCCGGGCTCCAGCGGCGCGGCTGGCAGATCGTTATGCCTTATTATTTGTGCCCTTGGCATTGGGAATGGCGGGTCTGGCTTGGTTGCTGTCGGGTCAGGTTCTGCGTGCTCTTGCTGTGCTGGTGGTGGCCACACCATGTCCGCTGCTACTGGCGGTTCCTGTGGCTATTGTTAGTGGCATGTCTTGCTGTGCCCGGCGAGGAATACTCATCAAAAGTGGCGGTGCTCTGGAAAACCTCGCGCGAGCGCAAATCATATACTTTGACAAAACAGGGACCTTGACCGGAGGTCGGGCCCGGCTCGTCAGTACCGAAGTTGCTCCCAACACCTTAGCATCGCGTGTGCTGCAATTGGCAGCATCCCTCGATCAGGCTTCCAACCATGTGATGGCTGAAGCCATCGTGCTCGCGGCTAGGGAAAGTGGCTTGAGTTTAAGTTTGCCTGGCAAACTTGAGGAGCGACCTGGCGCTGGCATCAGCGGTAGGGTCGAGGGACAGCAGGTGCTGGTGGGAACCTATGATTATGTTGCTGAGCATATCACCATGCCTGACTGGGCTATGCGACTTTTGCCGCGCTTGGGTCAGGATGGCAGCTCGGCAGTCTTTGTCGCTGCTGAGGGGGCCTTGATAGGGGTCTTGTTGCTAGCTGATGAAATCAGGCTAGAAACACCACGTGCTCTACGCCAGTTGCATGCTGCTGGTATTCAGCGTACGGTCATGTTGACCGGTGATCGCGCTGATGTAGCTGAAGCTATCGGTTCAGTATTGGGCGTACAGGAGGTTCTGGCGGGTCAGACACCGGCAGGTAAACTTGCCGCCATGGCTGCTGCCAAGACCGAAGGTGTAACGGTCATGGTAGGTGATGGGGTCAACGATGCACCGGCGTTGGCCAGCGCCGATGTGGGCGTAGCCATGGGTGCACGGGGTGCAGCGGCAGCGGCAGAGGCTGCCGATGTGGTGCTTTTGGTAGACCGTCTGGATCGGCTGGCCGAGGCTATCAGTATTGCCCGTCATACCCGCCGTATAGCTATTCAGAGCGTCATGCTGGGTATGGGTTTGTCGCTACTGGCTATGCTGGTAGCTGCTCTGGGCTGGTTGCCACCGCTGACTGGAGCTATTCTGCAGGAACTTATCGACTTATTAGCCATCCTGAATGCACTGCGCGCGCTACGTTGGCCTGGTATGCGCCATGGCCCGGTGCTGTCCGCTGCCGCCATGCTGACACTCAAAGAGCAACATAAGGCGCTGATGCCTTTGCTGGATGCTCTGAGTCAATTGGCTGATCATGTCAGCCTACTGCCAGGTCCGGATCTCGTTAAGGCCTTGCAGCGTCTTAATGAGTCCCTGACTAATCAATTATTACCTCATGAACGTCAGGATGATCAAGAACTATACCCTGGACTGGCCAGCATGCTGGGTGGAGATGATCCCATGGCGGCCATGAGCCGCATGCATCGTGAAATATTTCAGCAAGCACGCCGACTTTCGCAACTAAGCGCTGCTCTTGGGACTGAGGGGCCTGATACTGCTGATTTGATTGAGATTAGGCGTTGCCTGTATAGCCTGGATGCCATTCTTAAGCTGCATTTTGCCCAGGAAGAAGAAATTTATCACGCACTAGGCGAGGTAATATGAGGCTGGTGTGTCAGCAGAGTACAACGGGGAGGATAGGTGCTGAAATTTGGTTTGATGACCAAGACCTAAAAAAACGGGGCATGGCGCCCCGTTTTTGTCAAGCAATCATCAATGGAACTGTTCTTCTTCCGTGGAGCCGGTCAAAGCAGTCACTGAGGACTGGCCACCCTGAATCACGGTGGTCATGTCATCAAAATAGCCTGTGCCAACTTCCTGCTGGTGAGCCACGAAGGTATAGCCACGGTCAGCGGCTGCAAATTCTGCTTCCTGCAAGCGTACATAGGCGGACATGTCTTCACGAGCATAGTCATAGGCAAGCTGGAACATGCCGTACCACATGTTATGGATACCCGCCAAGGTAATAAACTGGAACTTGTAACCCATGGCCGAGAGCTCACGCTGGAACTTGGCAATGGTTGCGTCATCCAGGTTCTTCTTCCAGTTGAAAGAAGGCGAGCAATTATAAGCCAGCATCTGATCAGGGAACTTGCTGCGGATAGCTTCAGCAAATTTCTTGGCTTCTGCCAGATCGGGTTTTGCAGTTTCACACCAGAGCAGATCGGAATGGGGGGCATAAGCCAAGCCACGGCTGATAGCCTGATCAATGCCAGCACGGGTACGATAAAAGCCTTCAGCGGTACGTTCGCCAACAACGAAGGGTTTGTCGTTTTCATCAAAATCTGAAGTCAGCAAGTCAGCTGCATTGGCATCGGTACGAGCCAAAACAATGGTGGGGACATCAGCAACATCAGATGCCAAACGAGCAGCAGCCAGCTTCTGAACAGCTTCCTGGGTTGGAACCAGCACTTTACCGCCCATGTGGCCACACTTTTTAACGGAAGCCAGCTGATCTTCAAAATGTACGCCAGCAGCACCAGCAGCAATCATGGCTTTCATCAGCTCATAAGCATTGAGCACGCCACCAAATCCGGCTTCGGCATCAGCCACGATCGGCAGGAAGTAGTCTACATAGCCTTTGTCGCCAGCTTTAATGCCTTTTTGCCATTGAATCTGGTCAGCACGGCGGAAGGCATTATTGATGCGTTCAACCACAGCAGGAACCGAGTTAACAGGGTAGAGGGACTGGTCGGGATACATGGTCATGCCGCTATTATTATCAGCAGCCACCTGCCAGCCAGACAAGTAAATACCCTGAACACCAGCCTTGGCTTGTTGCACAGCCTGGCCGCCCGTTAAAGCGCCCATGCAGTTGACAAAATCTTTCTCGGGGCGGAAGCTGGGCTTGGCGCCTTGAGTAATCAGCTGCCACAGTTTTTCTGCACCGCGACGAGCTATGGTGTTTTCGACTTTGAGTGATCCACGCAGACGTACGACGTCTTCTGCTGTGTAAGTGCGGGTTATGCCTTTCCAGCGTGGATTTTCTGCCCAGTCTTTTTTGATGCGGGCAATTTCTTCGTCGCGGTTGTAATCACCGATAGCCATGCTTCATCTCCTGCTCAATGCTTCAATGGGGGAATAACACGACGCTATGATAGGAGTTGTGGCATAATTTATCCAATTTATAGTTATTATGTGTGCTATTCACGCTATGAATATAGACAGGGTTGATCTCAATTTGCTGGTGTATTTAGATGTGCTCTTGCAAGAGAGGAATGTGACGCGAGCGGCTGAGCAGCTGGGCATCACACAGCCTGCGATGTCTAATGGACTCAAGAGGTTACGTGAGCTATTTAATGATCCTTTGCTGATACGGTCGCGCTCCGGCATGACTCCCACGGAACGTGCTTTGGGTCTTGCACCGCAGGTACATGCCTTATTGGCGGACATGGCCAGAGTGCTTGAGCCTCAGCAAGATTTTAGACCTTTCAGCAGCCATCGGGTATTTCGCATCATGGCTTCCGATTATGCAGAGGCGACGCTGATACCTTATCTGGTCAAAGCTATGCGCTCTGAGGCGCCTGGGGTCGTGTTGGATTTTTTGACGCCTTCGGATGTCTCAGCCCAAGACCTCGAGCAAGGCAAGGTAGATTTGGCTATCAACCGATTTGTCGACTTGCCACAGTCTTTTCATCAAATTACCGTCTGGAAAGACACCTTTTCCTGTCTTTTGCATCGCGATGCCACGTTTGCCAACCGACTTAGCCTTAAAAACTATCTTGCAGCCAATCATATCTGGGTAAGCAAAACGGGCATGGGCTTGGGTTTTGGTATGGATCCGGATAAGTCAGGCGGGTTGGGTTGGA
Organism: Pseudomonadota bacterium; assembly: GCA_021804355.1. Lineage (GTDB taxonomy): Bacteria > Pseudomonadota > Gammaproteobacteria > Pseudomonadales > Moraxellaceae > JABEVH01. The sequence goes on from JAJZHP010000010.1 coordinate 20,660, forward strand.
TCGACCAGGCTTTAGAGCGTTTAGGTCAAAAGCGAAAAATTGCTATCTTTACACGGCATTATCAAATGCCTGCCTTACTGGCTCTGAATAAGGATTTAATAGCCACGTTACCTACGCGTGTTGCCAGACTGCAAGCTGAAAACCCCTTGCTGGTGATCAAGCCTCCTCCTTTTTTTATACCTGAATTTGATTTAAAGATGGCATGGAGTCCACAATTGCATGCCAATTCAGCGCACCGCTGGCTAAGGCAGTTGATTTTATTTGTAGCGCGTACGATTTTGCGCGATGAACCCCAAGAGAACTGATTCCATATTTATTCCACAGGCCAAGTCCTTTTAGCTAGACTATGGGCCTGCTGATCTGAAGAGGCTGTTGTGACATGACTGAGCGTATCCATGTGGGAAATTTGCAGGTAGCTACGACCTTGCATGATTTGATTGTGCATGAAGTGTTACCAGGCACCGGTATTCAACCTGAAGCATTCTTCCAAGAATTCGAGGCCATTCTGGCTGACCTGGCGCCCAAAAACCGCGCCTTACTTCAGCGTCGTGATGAACTGCAGGCTTCTATAGATGCCTGGCATCGGCAGCATAAGGAATTTACGCTGGAGGAATATAAAAACTTTCTTAAGAGTATTGGTTATCTTGTTGATGAAGGTGAAGATTTTTCAGTTGATCCTGACCATGTTGATGTTGAGATAAGTACGGTAGCAGGTCCTCAACTGGTCGTTCCTGTCAAGAATGCTCGTTACGCCTTAAATGCTGCCAATGCTCGTTGGGGATCACTTTACGATGCACTTTATGGTACTGATGTGATTCCTGAAGAGGGTGGTGCCGAGAAAGGTAAGACCTATAACCCAGTACGTGGCCAGAAAGTCATTGCCTATGCCAGGGCTTTCTTAGATGAAGTGGTACCGTTATCCGAAGGTAGTCATGTACAGGCCACGCTGTACTGGATAGAGGGTCAGCAATTACGTGTCCGCCTAGGTGATCGTGACGTAGGCTTGCGTAGCCCTGATGCTTGGGTTGGGTTTTTAGGAACGCGTGAAAATCCAAGCAGTATTTTGTTGAAAAACAATAATTTACACATTGAAATTCAAGTTGATTCTCTGCATCAGGTGGGCCGTACTGATCTGGCGCATGTCAAGGATTTGTACATAGAGTCAGCCATTACTACGATCCAGGATTGTGAAGATTCGGTTGCCGCTGTCGATGGTGAAGATAAAACCGAGGTATATCGCAACTGGTTGGGTTTGATGAAAGGCACACTGGAAGACAGTTTTGAGAAGGGTGGCCGTAGGGTGACCCGTCGCATGAATGCGGACCGTGAATTTCTGAGTCCGGATGGGCGACCTTTAGTGCTGCATGGCCGTTCACTGCTGTTAGTTCGTAATGTGGGTCATTTAATGACCAATCCAGCAGTCTTATTCCACGGTGCGGAGATACCCGAGGGTATCATGGATGCCATGGTAACGGTGGCGATCGCCTTACATGATCTGCAGGGACATACGCAGCGTCGCAATACTCGCCAGGGTTCAATTTACATCGTCAAGCCCAAGATGCATGGTCCCGATGAAGTAGCCTTTGCCGATGAACTGTTCAGTCGTGTGGAAAAGGCACTGGGACTGGCTCCTTACACCATCAAAATGGGCATTATGGATGAGGAACGCCGCACAACCGTTAACCTTAAAGCCTGCATACGACAAGCTCGCCATCGTGTCATGTTCATCAATACGGGATTTCTCGATCGTACCGGTGATGAAATCCATACCTCTATGGAAGCCGGACCCATGGTGCGTAAAGAGCAAATGCGCCAGCAAAAATGGATTTCAGCTTATGAGAACTGGAATGTCGATATAGGATTGGCCTGTGGTCTGGAAGGCAAGGCCCAGATAGGGAAGGGTATGTGGGCCAAGCCAGACCTGATGAGAGAAATGGTGGAAAGCAAAATTGCCCATCCATTAGCTGGCGCCAATACAGCCTGGGTGCCTTCACCCACGGGAGCCACCTTACATGCCCTGCATTACCATAAGGTCTTGGTACAGACTCGTCAGCAGGAACTGCGTCATCGTCCACGGGCATCCCTGGATGATATTTTGACCATTCCCGTGGTACGCCAACCCTCATGGACGCCAGAAGAGATTCGTCAGGAACTGGATAATAACTGCCAGGGTATTCTGGGTTATGTCGTACGCTGGATTGATCAAGGGGTGGGGTGTTCCAAGGTGCCTGATATTCATGATGTAGGCCTGATGGAAGATAGGGCTACCTTGCGTATCTCCAGCCAGCACGTGGCTAACTGGCTGCATCATGGTATTTGCACCGAAGCACAGGTGGATCAGTCCCTGCAACGTATGGCGGCTGTCGTAGATCAGCAGAATGCGCATGATCCCTTGTACCGTCCTATGGCTCCCAACTTTGCTGAAAGTATAGCCTTTCAGGCATCACGCGAGCTGATCATGGCTGGTCGTGCTCAGCCCAATGGTTATACAGAACCTATCCTGCACCGTCGTCGTCGCGAAGCAAAAGCTGCCCGGTAAGGGCAGCACCGCGTGATTGCCAGGTTCAATCCGCCTATGGTAGCTTGCCTAGCTGCCATAGATGGCGGGTTGGCTTGGCCTTTTCGTGCTCCGGCAAGGCTGGGTGTCATATTGCTAGCATGAAGCGAGGAGTCATGGAAAGACAGTCAGATTATGTCATTATCGGTGGTGGATCTGCCGGTTGTGTCTTAGCAGCTCGTTTGACAGAATATGCAAACGTTTCGGTGACCTTGCTTGAGGCGGGGGGGAAGGGAGATGATTGGTTAGTCAATACTCCGGCTGCCGTGGTGGCCATGGTACCCCGAGCTGTCCATAATTGGGCATTTGAAACCGTACCGCAGCCTGGCCTGGGCGGGCGTTGTGGTTATCAGCCCAGAGGCAAGGTGCTAGGTGGATCTTCATCTATCAATGCCATGGTGTATATTCGTGGTCATCGTAGCGACTATGATCTTTGGGCTGCCATGGGTAATCATGGCTGGTCTTATGAGGAAGTCCTACCTTATTTTAAGCGCGCTGAAGACAATCAGGACTTTCAGGATAGTTGGCATGGGCAGGGTGGCCCCCTACCTGTAAGCCATTTACGCACGGATAATCCCTTTCAGCAGCATTACCTGCAGGCTGCAACCGAAGCAGGCTTTCCTATCAACAAGGATTTTAATGGAGCGCAGCAGGAAGGATTAGGTATCTATCAGGTCACGCAGCGTGAGGGGGAGCGCTGGAGTGCTTACCGAGCCTATCTCAAGCCGCATCTAGCGCGAACCAACTTGTGTATCGAGACGCAAGCCCATGTTGAGCGTATCCTGCTATTAGGGGGGCGCGCCATAGGTGTTGAGTTTCGGCAGGGTGATCGTGTGCAGCGTGTCATGGCGCGTCGTGAAGTTATACTCTGTGCCGGAGCGCTGCAATCTCCGCAAATTTTGCTGCTATCCGGGATCGGCGATGCTGAACAATTGCAAAAACATGGGATTGCTGTTAATCACCACCTGCCTAGTGTAGGTAAAAATCTGCAGGATCACCCTGATTTTATCTTTGGATTTCAGTCTGAAAGCTCTGATTTGCTAGGCTTGTCCCTACGTGGTGGCTGGCATTTACTGCGTCAGGTCATGCGCTATCGACGGGAAAGGCGAGGCCTGCTGACCTCTAATTTTGCCGAAGCGGGCGGTTTTTTAAAGACCAGTCCTGAATTGGCTGCACCGGATATACAACTGCATTTTGTGGTAGCTTTGGTGGATGATCACGCCCGAACCTTGCATGCAGGTCATGGGTTTTCATGTCATGTTTGTCTGCTGCGACCTAAAAGCGCAGGTTCAGTCAGCCTTCGTGATGCCAACGCACGGAGCTCACCTCATATTGATCCGAAGTTTCTGGATCATCCGGATGATGTGGATAACATGGTGGCTGGCTATAAAATGACCCGGCGTTTGATGCAAGCTCCCTCATTGGCAAAATTTATAACGGGAGATCCTTTCACCGCTACGGTACGTACGGACGAGGACATACGTCATATTTTAAGGCAGCGTGTGGATACCATCTATCATCCCGTCGGCACCTGTCGCATGGGGCTAGATGCTCAAGCTGTTGTGGATACGCATCTAAAAGTACATGGTGTGGCAGGTCTGCGCGTGGTTGATGCTTCGATTATGCCAACTCTGATCGGAGGCAATACACACGCACCTGTCGTGATGATTGCTGAAAAAGCTGTTGACATGATACGGGCCGATATCCAAGCCTAACGGGGGAATTTACAATGAATACTGTAATAAAAGAAGCTACTTGGTCAGAAGCCGCCGATACCAGTGAGTTACGTAGAATTTTCGCCGCGCAAGAACCCACGGCTCTGCGTTGGAGAGAATCCACGTATGCTGAGCGCCGAGCTCGTATTGAACGTCTCAAGGCGACCGTACTGGCCTACCGTCAGGATATCATTGAAGCAGGGTTTGCTGATTTTGGTAAACCAGCGACTGAAGTTGAACTGACTGAAATCCTGCCCGTTATTGCCGAAGCTAATGATGCCCTGAGGCGGCTAAAAGGCTGGATGAAACCGCGTAAAGTGTGGCCGTCACGTATGATGGTGGGCACACAGGCCTATATTCAAGTAGAACCCAAGGGGCGTGTTCTCATCATTTCCCCCTGGAATTATCCTGTCAACTTGAGTTTGGGGCCACTGGTGTCAGCACTGGCTGCCGGCAATACAGCCATCTTAAAACCTTCTGAAATGACGCCTCATGCCTCTGCCATATTGCGGCGTATCATTGAAGAGGCATTTGCTGAAAATGAGGTAGCTGTGGTTGAAGGAGCAGCTCCCATAGCTCAGGCCTTACTGGAACTACCTTTTAATCATATATTTTTTACAGGCTCGCCTGCTGTTGGACGCATAGTGATGGCTGCTGCTGCCAAGCATTTAGCCAGTGTTACCTTGGAACTGGGTGGCAAATCGCCGACCATTATCGATGAAAGTGCAGATCTTGCTCTGGCTGCACAGACCATACTTTGGGCGAAATATACCAATGATGGTCAAACCTGTATCGCTCCTGATCATGTTTATGTGCATGCTTCCTGCAAAGATGCTTTTATCAAGCATTGCTGTGAGGCTCTTGAAAAAGTCTATGGTCAGGAGTCAGCGCGTATACAAAGCCCCTTTCTGGCCAGAATCGTCAATGAACGCCATACGGAGAGGGTAAAAGCACTGCTGGATGATGCCTTGAACCGCGGAGCTAAAGTTGTCGCCGGCGGGCAACATGATGTGGCTAAACGTTATATTGCGCCGACCTTGCTGGAAGATATTCCAGCAGATGCACAGATTATGCACGAAGAAATTTTTGGTCCCTTGCTACCCATTATCCCTTTCCATCAGTTGGATGAAGTCATTGATCGTATCAATGCCGACCCTAAGCCGCTGGCGCTTTATATCTGGAGCCGAAATAAGGCCAATATCCAACGCATGATGCATAAGACCAGCTCGGGTGGTGCCTGTATCAATCACTGTGTCGTGCAGTTTTTGCATGGCAACTTACCTTTTGGTGGGGTCAATAACTCAGGTCTAGGTAGTGCCCATGGTGAACACGGCTTTTTAGCTTTTTCCCATGAGAGGGCCGTCGTACGAAATCAGGTGATGCTGGCTAAAATGTTTTTCCCTCCTTACACCAACATGACCCGACGTCTGATCAACCTTTTTATAAAAACCGTATAGGAAGTTTGGCAGATAGGGGGCTAAATAACCGTAGAACCAGGATTAACTGATTGATTGTTTAACCTAATTAGCATCAGCCTGATCCCCGGGGGATGATGCTAATTAACATCATAGGCTTGCAATAGCTCTTTTACCTGCATCCAGACCCGTTCACTATCCAGTCCTAACATGCAGCGAGCACTTGCACATTGGTGAGGTTCCTGACCGGGAAAACGCTCACAACGACGTATCCAGGGTAGGTTGCGCTGAAAGTTGGTGGTTTGATCACGACACGCCATTTCGATGCTAAGGGCGCGGTAAGGAACCTGACTCCAGAATCTACCAGAACCGCAAAGTACGGCAGATCCAGGACCGAACAAAGTCACCGTAGGTGTGCCTACAACGCGCCCTAGATGGGCAACTCCCGTATCAGGACATACTAGCAAGACAGCATTGGCAATTAAATGCCAAAGCTGGGCAAGATCCAGAAGCCCTGCAGTGCTAGTCCAACGTTGTTGCGGATCGGCTGCCCGTACCAGATGCTTTTCCTGAGCGCCTGCACTCCAAACAGGTTCATAGCCAGCCAAGGCCAATCGTTCAGCCAGGAGCTGCCATCGTTCGGCTGGCCAGTGTTTTAACGTGCTACTGGCTCCTACATGCAGAACGATATAGCGCGGCGTCGTGGGGCGTTTATACGGAGCTGCAACGGGGGCAGGCCATTGTGAAGGCAGGTAGGCAGGAGGGGGAAGACCACCAAGCAGCTCCGTTAAGGTATCGCTCCAGGAGGTTGGTGTCGACGAATAGGGTATTTTCTGGTCGACCATCCAGTTCTTGTAATCAGGAACATCCCCTGCAAAACCGATAATCCAGCGGGCCCCCAAACCTCGCGCCAACCAAGCATAGCGATTGTCTGCAGGCAACAGACACAAATCGGCTGCAGCTAATTGACGTAAGTTCTGCAAGGTGCTGACATCATAGGGATCCAGGGGCATAGCCTGAACGCCCCAAGGGCGTTGCGTGAATAGCTCTACGTGGGCTTTAGGCAGTATCAGCGTGATATTAGCGTGGGGATAGTGTAAACGTGCCTGTGCACACAGAGACACCGTCATCAGACTGTCGCCCAACAATAAATGATGGATAATCCACAGGTTATTAATGTTGTCAGGGCGCTGCCGACGCCGCCATCCCAGCTGCTTCAGCCATGATACAGCAACCCATAACCGTCCGGAGAATCGGCTAGCCATAGCGCTTTACCATGCTTGCTCATCGTTTTTTAATTGCTGAAGTTGGCGCAAGGACTCATCCAGAATAAACAGCTGCAATAACTGCTCATCGCTGGCAGGACGGGTACCTTGTTGGGAACTCATCAAGGACTGCAGCGCGACCCGGCTGAACTGACCTTGTGTGAGATCATGCAGTCGCTGATCCAGCCCCTGGAACTGATCAGCCAAGTCTTCATTGAGCCAGGTTTTGAGGGGTGGATTAAAACCTCGTTTCTTCGCGTTCAGCAGACCCAACTCTCGAAGTAGCGGACAGGCCTCTGCCAAAAGTTGTTTGGGTGGCGTTGTGTAGCGCAGAGCCGGGTCCACCTCATCCAGGGCTTCCACAAACCTGTAATCCAGCATGGGTGCACGCAGCTCCAGGCCCTGTGACATGGTGCACAGATCGGCTTTGCGCAGTATGTAATCAGGCAAGGCATTCATGCGATCGATATCCAGGAGCTGTTGCAAGGGTGCAGCGGCTACTTGTGTTGGCATACGCCAGTAATGTGCAGGAATTTCCCGGTCAGGCTGCAAAAAAAGACGTTGTCCCGGGGTCAACCCTGAGAACCTCAGGGCATAGGCATCGCGCCAGCTTAAACCAGCTTCAACCTGCCATTTGCGCCAACCTTTGGTATAGGGAGTCGCTGATACCCCCCAAGGCAGGTGACACCAATCACCTCGCCAGGCGCTACGCAGATGTTGCTGGTAGCGCTTATAGCCACCGAGCAATTCATCACCACCATCACCGGACAAGACAACCTTGACAAATTTAACGGTTTCCCGGGACAGGTACCATAAAGGTATAGCACTGGGGTCAGCGAAAGGTTCATCCAGATCGGCAACCATACGACGAAAATCATGACCGATATGTTCAGGAATGGGAATGATTTGAGTAGGAAGCTGTAGGCGTCGTGCCGTTTCCATGGCTTGCAAACTTTCATCAAAACTACTACCTGGAAACGATGCGGTAAATGCTGTCATGTCACGGTGGCCTGATTGGGCCAGGTGAGCTGCTACCACGGTAGAGTCGATGCCTCCACTCAAAAATAAGCCCACAGGACGATCAGCTACCGTACGCAGGTCTATGGACTGGTTTAAGGAAGTTATCCAGTTGCTCGGCGATGGACGACGGCCCCCCTCAGGCCAGTAGGGCTTGATATCCACGGCACGGGTGCGCAAATCAAAGTGCAAGTAGTGTGCAGCAGGGAGTCGTTGAATATGGGCAAAAACGGTCATGGGACTGGGGATATAGCGATGCGCCAGATAAGCGTCCAACGCTGCCGCTGACCAGTCTCGTCGATCAGCAGGGAGGCAGGGTAGCAAGGCCCTGACCAGTGAAGCAAAGGCAAAATTACCCTGATCGGATGAATAAACTACCGATTTTAGGCCAAGACGATCAGTAGCCAGCCAAAGCTGTTGTCGCCGGATATCCAGAATCGCCAGTGCAAACTTACCCCTCAGGCGACTGAGCATGCTGATACCCCAATGCTCATAGGCGCGCAGGATAAATTCAGTGTCTGATCGGGTAGTAAATACAGCACCCTGTTGGCGCAAGTACTGGGCATCGTCTTGCCAGTTGTAGACTTCTCCGTTATAGCTTAACCAAACATCACCGGATTCATTACCCATGGGTTGATCCGCTTCAGGGCGCGGATCGATGATGGCTAAACGGGTATGCACCAGAGCATGCGTGGCTGCCTCGTTGGAGGGTAGCGGTTTAAAATCGGCATCCCAGGTCTGGACATGCTGGGCATCGGGACCTCGTTGCCTTAAAGCGAGTAACATACGCTGCGCCAGGTTGGGCGACTGCGGTGTGCAGGCAAAAAAGCCGCCGATACCACACATTAGTTAGGTCTCCGAAAACGATAGAATATCTGTTCCATGGCATCCAGCATCTGATCAAGCCCCATACTGGCTTGAGCGCTTTGCCATGCTGACCTGCCGAGTTGATGGCGTAGCTCAGGCTCTGTCATCAGCCTGAGCAAGGCAGCAGCCAGGGAATCAGGCTTTTGTGGCTGTACCATGAGGCCAGTTTGATTATCAATGAGAATCTCATGGATGGCTCCCACAGGGGTACTGATCACAGGCAAGGCACAAGCCATGGCTTGCATGAGACTCTGGGGTACCCCCTCATTGGCATAGGAGGGCAGAGTAAAGATGTCCATCGCGTGTAGCCAGGCGGGAACATCGTCAACATTGCCAACCAGCTTGACGCGTTCATGAAGCTGCATGTCATGGATAAGTGCTTCCAGGTTGGGGCGTCGAGGTCCGTCACCGACTATAAGTAGTTGCCAATGCTGCAGGGAGGCCGGCAAAGTGGCCCATGCCTGCAGCAGGTCTTCATGCCCTTTCCAGTCACGCAAGGTGGCTACGATACCTACCGTGGGTCGGTCTGACAAACCTAGGGCCTGTCGCGCCAGGGAAGGGTTATCGCCAGGTTTGAACCGTGTTAGATCAATCCCGGTACGTACTGAGGTCATATGATGAAGATCAATGCCCGCATCGATATGCAAATTTTGACGCAGTTGTTCCCCTGTCACCACGATATGAGAGGTGGCCCGGGTATAAAGCCATCGCGTTGGCAGGCTGGAACGCACGGCTGTTGAGACATGGCGAGTGCGAACGACAGGGAGAGGCTTATCCAGCGTTGCACAAGCCAAAGCCACTAGCCAGGCGTCCGTCGAGCTATGCGTATTGATGACATCAAACTCATGGCCATGCTTAGCTAGCCATTGCCGTAGTATCCACCAGGGCCACCAACGTTTACGCGTGATAGGAAGTCGTACGCAGGGTATGCCACGCGTATCTGCAGCTGAGGCAATCTGAGCTTCTTCAGGTGTTAACAAGGTGACCTGATGCCCGCGATTCAGCATGCCACGGGCCTCGGTCAGAATACGAATTTCCTGACCTCCCCAACCGGTGGAGGACTCAGTATGTAAAATACGTAAAGGGCGCTGATCCAGCATTACAGACTAAACTCCGGAGAGTGACGTTGAAACCAGTGCTCAAGAACCAGCAGGGTCCATAACCGACCTGCGTGATGTCTACGATCGCTGTAGTGTTCGTCTTTAAGACGGGCCAGAGCTGAACGCTGAAACAAACCCCGTTCAGCGAGGTTGGTCAAAGCCTGGTTCACCGGCTGACGCAAGGGGCCGGCCAACCACTCGCGCAGGGGCAACATAAAACCTTGTTTATTTCGGTACACAATAGTTTCAGGTAGATGTCGGCTGGCAATTTTTTTAAGTAAATACTTGCCTGTGCGACCACGACACTTAAGACGGGGATCCAGTCCTGCACAAAACTCTACAAAGTGATGATCCAAATAAGGTACGCGCGCCTCAAGAGCATGAGCCATCGTTGCTCTGTCCACTTTGGTCAGCAGATCATCAGGCAACCATAGACCACGGTCGATATGCAATAAGTGATTCAGATAATCGGGTGCATCACAATCGAGGTAGAGCTGCTCGGCATAATCAAAGATGCTTTCATGGTGCTGTGCCAAAAAAGCGGGGGTATAAAGTTCTGTTCGTAAATGGGCATCAAAAACACTGGGTATGGTGGCATAACGACGTGCTGTGGGTGCAAGTATGGCACTGATCCAGCGATCCTTGCGCAGGCGCCCCGGTAACCATCGCAGGCATAGGGGTAAAGGGGAGTAGGGGTGTCCTAACCAACGCACCCAGCGTTCGGCCTCCATACGCCGTGAATAATTGCCATAGCCTGCAAATATTTCATCAGCCCCTTCACCGGTAAGCACCACGGTGACATGCTTTTTGGCGAACTCTGATAAAAGCAGGGTAGGCAGGGTGGCAGGATCTGCAAAGGGTTCATCAAAGATGTTTAATGAGGAGGATAGCGCATGGAGCACATCATCAGCCTCTAACATCAAGACATGATGACGGCTGCCGATATGGTTAGCTACCACCTCGGCAACTAGGTGTTCACTGCCTTGGACCTGACCTGAGAAACCCAAGGTAAACGTGTCAACCGGCTGTGACCGCTCTTGCGACACTAGCGCGGCAATCAGGCTGGAATCAACACCACCGCTTAGAAATACACCCAACGGGACATCAGCCACCAACATGCTTTTTACTGAACGGCGCAAAGCCAATTCTGTGCTGGCGATGGCTTCGGTTTCATCTTGCACGCGTGGCTGGGGATAGCTCAGATGCCAGTACCGTTCAAGGCTTATCTTTTGATGTTGTACCGTGAGACTATGGCCTGGAGGCAACTTCTTAATAGAGGCATAAATACTACGTGGTGTAGGAATGTACTGGCATTCTAGAAACAGTCCCAGAGCCTCTGTATCCAACGTGCGATGTACCGCAGGATGTTCCAGCAAGGCTTTGACTTCAGAAGCAAAAATAAGTGAGCCCGATTCAGGAAGCCAGACATAATGCAGAGGCTTCACACCGAGATGATCTCGGGCAAGGAATAGACTTTGTTGCTGGCTATCCCATATAGCAAAAGCAAACATCCCTTGAATACGTTGTAACAGCTGAGTCCCCCAGGCTTCATAACCATGAATCAGTACTTCACTGTCGGTATGCGTACTGAACTGATGACCTGCCTGTATAAGTTCTGCTCTTAATTGGGCAAAGTTATAAATTTCACCGTTAAAGACCAGAGCTATACGGCCATCTTCGTTGAATAAAGGCTGACGGCCTGTTTCCAGATCAATCACCGCCAAACGGCGGTGTCCGAGATGAATGAGTCCTTCATGAAAGACACCATCAGCATCCGGTCCTCGATGTGCTATCGCTTGTGTCATGCGTAAAAGCGTAGCTTCTGAATGATCAAAATTTCCCAGAAATCCGGCAATGCCGCACATCGATTGGCTATCCTTGGGTCACAGCTTGGGTCGGGGGTTATGTTAGCATGAGTGCATAGGGTGCATGCCAGTTACGCCTGTATTTAGCCAAGAAACCCCTTCTTAGGATTGAGTACGCTGCTGGCGCCAGGCATTTACATAGGGCAGTAGTAAGGCTCGCGCTTGAATTTTGGCATCAATGACGGTCATGAAGGTATAGGCTCCCATTAATTTGCGACTGACAAACATCAATTCTTTAGGCGGAGCAGAAAAACTTACATGGGTTGCCGTTCTTGCTGCCATCGCCATAGTACGTTTGTGTAGCTGACTCATGGCCCAGAGATAATTGCCTTGATCATCCAGAAAACTGGAATCGACATCTTCGGGACGAGCAAAAGGTTCGATAGCCAAAAATAGTAAACGGGCAAAACGTTCACGTCCCTGCAGTGACATCTGATCAAAAAAACCAAAGCCTTGCATGGCTTGCAGCATCAAAGGCATATCCCGGTCAAAAGCAGCTTCAGTCAGACCCCTCGCCAAATTTATCAAGTCAGGTGGAAAATCGCGGACGGCCCCAAAATCAAGACAAACCAGACGATCTTGCCCGGTGGTAGGGTCGATATGAATAAGATAGTTACCAAAATTGGGATCCGTTTGTATCTCACCCCACAGAAAGATCTCACGAGCACACAGGTCTAAGGCCGCTAAAGCCAAAGCATTGCGTCTTTCCTGTGGCAAAGCTAAAACATCAGGGTGATTGATACTCAGGCCGGGTTCATAGCTGGTGCATAAAACATGTTCCGTGGAATACTCGGGAAAAACCTCAGGCACGATGAAGCGTTTATCGTTCTGCAAAAGATCGTGAAAGCGCCGCGTCGTCTCTAACTCCAGGGGATAGTTGACTTCGCGGTGCATCATATGACGCACCTCTTCCAGCCAATCCTCAAATTCGCGAGTCTGGGGAACCAAACGCGACAAACGCATCAGGTGCGTGACGAGATCAAGATCTGAATCAACCGCATCAGCCACCCCGGGATACTGAATTTTCAGGCAAAGCTCGCGCCCATCACGACGTCTGCGCGCACGGTGTACCTGACCCAACGATGCAGCCCCCAAGGGCTCAGGACTAACCTCCAAGTCCAGCAAACGATCACCCAGTTCATCCTTGAGTACGGTTTCTATGGCTTCCCAGGCTAAAGCTGTCGTTGAGTCATTGAGTTTATGCAGGGCCTGCGTGACCTCAGGCGACAAAAAGTGCTCACCATACAAGGCCATCATCTGGCCAATCTTGACAATACTGCCCTTGAGCTTGCCCAACTCATCCACCAGATACTCGGCCTGGCGTGACAAGGCATCACGCCTTACCTCCTGTCGTGTACCTGCCTCAGCAAACAGGCTGCCTGCCGAAGCTACCGCAAGCCGAGCTCCTGCAACTACGCCTGCTTTTACCAGAGTAAAGCGACGTTCCAAAGCGCCTGTCTTAACACGTCGTAAAGGTAAAGGAGGAAAATCACTCATTATTCAAACTCATGCGTCTATAGCCCGCATTGTACCTGATTTCAGCGAGTCGGCGAGGGATTCACTTGGCTGGCTTCTCGCACGCCGGGCTATCAGGAGGGTATAATCAGGCTTCCTTACCTCGAATTATGCCGGAGCCCGTATGACCCTGATCAAACGTGATGATCTGGTGCAGAGTGTTGCTGATGCTCTGCAATACATCTCTTATTATCACCCTCTGGATTTTATTCAGGCGGTCCATCGTGCCTATGAGCTGGAAGCAAACCCGGCGGCGCGTGATGCCATGGCGCAAATTCTCATCAACTCCCGTATGTGCGCGCTGGGACATCGCCCTATCTGTCAGGATACCGGCATTGTGACCGTTTTTGTCAAGGTGGGTATGCAGGTACGTTGGGATTTTGATACGGGACTGGATGAGGCTATCAATGAAGGCGTGCGCCAGGCCTACCTGCTCCCGGATAACGTATTGCGGGCCTCCATACTTCGTGATCCAGCAGGTGCTCGTCAGAATACTCGCGACAATACCCCTGCCGTCATCCATTACCAGCTCGTACCAGGTGAGGGTCTTGATATCACGGTAGCTGCCAAGGGCGGTGGATCAGAAAACAAGTCCAAGATGGTCATGCTCAACCCATCCGATTCTATTGTTGACTGGGTATTAAAAACCGTACCTACGATGGGGGCGGGCTGGTGTCCTCCTGGCATGCTAGGCATAGGTATCGGTGGTACGGCTGAAAAGGCGGTTTTATTGGCCAAGGAGTCGTTGATGGACCCTGTGGACATACAAGCACTGATACAGCGCGGACCGGCAAATCGTCTTGAAGAGCTTCGTCTTGAACTCTATGAGAAAGTGAATGCCTTAGGCATTGGTGCTCAGGGCTTGGGTGGTTTGACCACGGTGGTGGATGTAAAAATTCTCGATTACCCCACACATGCCGCCTCCCTGCCAGTAGCGATGATCCCTAATTGTGCAGCCACGCGTCATATCCATTTTCATCTGGATGGATCTGGACCTGCTGAATTACCCGTGCCGCGCATTGAGGATTGGCCTGAAGTCAGCTGGAATAACCAAAGTGCTAGGCGCGTCAATCTCGATACGATTACCCCCGAAGAGGTTAAGAACTGGAAAACCGGTGAAACCCTGCTGCTTTCAGGCACCTTGCTCACAGGTCGCGATGCTGCTCATAAACGTATGGTGGACATGTTGTCTCGTGGCGAGACCTTGCCGGTGGATCTGCGCGGGCGTTTTATTTACTACGTGGGCCCTGTGGATCCTGTACGTGATGAAGTTGTGGGTCCTGCAGGTCCGACAACGGCAACACGTATGGACAAATTTACCGAGACCATACTGGCACAAACGGGTTTACTTGGCATGATTGGCAAGTCTGAGCGCGGGCCTACAGCCATCGAGGCAATCCGTCGCCATGAAGCCGTTTATCTCATGGCGGTGGGAGGAGCAGCTTATCTGGTATCCAAAGCTGTGCGTAAAGCCAGAGTTCTTGCCTTTGCTGATTTAGGTATGGAAGCCATTTATGAGTTCGTGGTGGAAGATATGCCGGTCACCGTAGCGGTTGATTCACGGGGTGAATCTGTGCATGCCACGGCACCCCGCCTATGGCAAGCCAAGATAGGCAAGATTCCATTAACGAACTGATGCAGAGAAAAGAGGCCCCAGGCCTGGCATGAAGCCGGGCCTGGGGGTAGACCTCAGCTGAGGGCCTTACGAATCCGGCCCAAAGCATCTTCCAGAATGCTGTTAGCCGTTGCGTAAGAGATACGCATATGTCCTTCCAGACCAAATGCAGAGCCAGGGACAACGGCAACGCCAACGCTATTTAGCAAATGTTCCGAGAACTCCAGATCATTGTTCAGTCCCAGCTGATCAATGGCTCCCTGAACATGGGCAAATGCATAGAAGGCACCATCAGCCGGCGAGCATGTAATGCCCGGAATGGCATTCAGTCCAGCCACAACCAGATCATGACGTTCCTTAAAGGCCTTAACCATAGGTAACAACACATCCTGGGGGCCATTAAGGGCTGCTTCTGCAGCTACCTGGGAGATGGAAGCCGGGTTGGACGTCGATTGTGACTGTACATTCTTCATGGCATTGATGAGCGACTTCGGACCTGCAGCGTAACCAATTCGCCATCCCGTCATGGCGTAGGCTTTGGATACGCCATTAAGCACCATCGTGCGATCGTAGAGATCAGGAGCCACCGTCACGATATTATCAAATTTCTCAGCCGTCCAGATGATGTGTTCATACATGTCATCACTGGCAATTAAGACCTGCGGATGACGACGTAGCACCTCAGCCAGAGCCAGCAGTTCACTGCGACTATAGACCATACCGGTAGGATTGGATGGAGAATTTAAAACCAGTAAACGTGTACGCGGGGTGATGGCCGCTTCAAGCTGGGCCGGTGTGATTTTGTAGTTTTGCGATTGAGGGCACTCCACACAAACCGGACGACCCTCTGCAATCAGTACCATATCGGGATAAGAGACCCAATAAGGAGCAGGGATGATCACTTCATCACCTGCATTGAGCAGCGCTAGTGCCAGATTGAAAAAACTTTGCTTGCCACCCGAAGAGACCAGAATTTGTGCAGGTTCATAATTAAGACCTTGGTCACGCTTGAATTTAGCGATAATGGCTTTTTTTAGACCAGGTGTTCCATCCACGGCGGTATATTTAGTAAAACCCGCATCAATCGCACCAATAGCTGCCTGCTTGATATGCTGCGGCGTATCAAAATCAGGTTCGCCCGCTCCGAGCCCAATGATGTCGCGACCGGCAGCTTTTAACTCAGCAGCTCGGTTAGAAACAGCCAGGGTCGGGGAGGGTTTGATAGAAAGTACGCGGTCTGACAGCTTGATATCCACGGATGCTACCTCAGATGGGTGAAAATAACGTTGTATGATACCGGATCAGGCCCCCGTCTGAAACAACTTTGCACGCTTAAGGCTGTGTGCAATGAGAAAGCTGGAAGATTAGAAAGACTGATGAGCTTTAGGTTAACAACATGAGTGATTATTTTCAGTTACATAGCTCCTACGCGCCGGCAGGGGACCAACCGCAGGCTATCGAACGTCTCGTTCAGGGTATTGAGGATGGCTATAGCCATCAAACTTTATTGGGGGTCACCGGATCGGGCAAAACTTTTACGATGGCCAATGTTATCGCCAGATTACAACGACCTACGCTGGTAATGGCGCATAATAAAACCCTGGCAGCTCAGCTCTACGGAGAGTTCAAGGATTTCTTTCCGCACAATGCCGTCGAGTACTTCGTTTCTTATTACGACTATTACCAGCCTGAGGCGTATGTGCCCTCCTCGGACACTTACATCGAGAAAGATGCAGCCATCAATGAACATATTGAGCAGATGCGTCTATCGGCCACCAAAGCGCTGCTGGAACGCAAAGATGCCATTATCGTTGCTACGGTATCTGCTATTTATGGTTTGGGGGATCCTGATGCCTATTTGAAGATGTTGCTTCATATCTCACGGGGTGAGCACGTCGATCACCGGGCTATTCTTCGTCGTCTGGCGGAAATGCAATACACACGTAACGATATCGATCTGGGACGAGGATGCTACCGTGTACGCGGTGATGTGATTGATGTCTATCCGGCAGATTCAGATCACGATGCTGTGCGTATTGAACTTTTTGATGACGAAGTCGAGGCCATTCGATGGTTTGACCCCTTAACAGGTCAAATATTGCGTCAGACACCACGGGTTACGCTTTATCCCAAGTCGCATTATGTAACCCCAGCCGAACGCATACATGCCGCCATTCCTCAGATTCAGGCAGAATTGCTGCAAAGGCTGAGTTACTTTCGTGAAGCAGGCAAACTTGTTGAAGAGCAACGGCTAGATCAGCGCACACGTTTTGATATCGAGATGTTGCAACAATTAGGCTATTGCAACGGCATTGAGAATTATTCCCGCTATTTATCAGGACGCCAACCTGGAGAACCGCCACCTACCTTGTTTGATTATATTCCACCTGACGCTCTGCTCCTGGTGGATGAATCCCATGTCACGATTCCTCAAATTGGCGCGATGTATAAAGGCGACCGTTCACGCAAAGAGAATTTAGTGGAATACGGCTTCCGGCTACCTTCGGCCCTGGATAACCGTCCTATGCGTTTTGAAGAATGGGAAAAAATTGCACCGCAGTGTATTTTTGTGTCGGCCACCCCAGGAGATTATGAGTTTAAGCATGCTGGGCAGACCGTCGAACAGGTGGTACGCCCGACAGGTCTGCTGGATCCCCAGGTTGAGGTTCGGCCTGCTATCGCCCAGATAGAAGACTTATTATCTGAAGCCCGAAAGCGTATAGCTGTCGGGGAGCGTGTTCTGGTCACGACCTTAACTAAGCGTCTGGCTGAGGATCTCACCGAGTTTTTAAACGAGCAGCGCATTCGCGTCAGATACTTGCACTCAGATATTGATACCGTCGAGCGAGTTGAGATTATCCGGGATTTGCGGCTCGGTGTTTTTGATGTCTTGGTGGGTATTAATCTTCTGCGCGAAGGCTTGGATATGCCTGAAGTATCTCTGGTTGCCATCCTTGATGCAGACAAGGAGGGTTTCCTGCGATCTGAACGCTCTCTGGTACAGACCATAGGCCGGGCGGCAAGACATCTTAATGGCCGTGCCATTCTTTATGCAGACCGCATAACAGGCTCCATGGAGAGGGCCATGGCAGAGACGGAAAGGCGTCGTCTGCGCCAACATGCTTTTAATGAATTACATGGGATTACCCCACGCGGCGTAGTAAGGCCGGTAGCTGACATCATGGAAGGCGCCCATGCTGCTCCTGAAGTACTACGTAAGCCTATGCAACCCCATCGTGAGATGACGGACCCTGCTGCTGTCATACGACAAATACGTGAGTTAGAACGGGCTATGCAGGAAAAAGCACGACAACTTGAATTTGAAGAGGCCGCCCGTTTGCGTGACACCATCCAAAACCTGCGTGATCAGCTGCTTAAATCGGGCTAAACAGGTTAATAGTCTAAAAATGAAGCTAGCCCATGGCAG
>JAJZHP010000089.1 GCA_021804355.1 Pseudomonadota bacterium
AATCTCAGGGACATCTTCAAGACGAGGCCAGTTCAGCTGCATGTTCTGACGGGTTGAGAAATGGCCATAGCCACGGTCATAAACTCGGGTAATTTCTGCCAGTTTGCGTAATTGCCGGGTACGTAACTGCCCGTAGGGAATGGCAATGCGCAGCATGGGGGCATAGCGCTGAATATAGAGGCCATTTTGTAAACGAAGTGGGCGGAAAGCGTCCTCACTCAGGCTACCTTGCAGGTAGCGACGTGTCTGGTCGCGAAACTGAGCCACACGTTCATCCACCAGTTGTTGATCGTACTCGTCATAGATGTACATGGTTTAGGGGCATGTCATGACCATTGGGAGGTGAAGGCTAACAGTGAGCCCTCATAAAATAAAATTCTTTTTTTCGATATGCTTATGCTGTTTCGTATATAGATAGGCTCTGAATGGGGTAATAATGATCCTGTAAAGGAGGTCATTACACAACATCTGCTGGTCAGATGCCCGCGAAATCGTTAGCATTGCCGCTGGTATTTATGGACTGTTGAACCGGATCAATCCATGGGATTTAAAGCGACGGATAGTCTCTCTGAGCAAATAGCTCAACATCTTGCTGAGCAGATCATGACCGGTGATCTGGTGGAAGGCGAACGTATTCAGGAATTGCGTATTGCCAAAGAGCTGAATGTATCGCGCGGATCGGTACGTGAGGCTTTGTTGCTGCTGGAAAGGCGGCATTTGATCAGTATCTACCCGCGGCGAGGGGCGGTGGTGTCTGAGTTATCGACGCAGCATGTTAAATCCCTGTATGAGATCGTCACCCTGTTGCTTTCCTTATTAGCCCGGCGTGCTGCAGAAAACTGGCGCGTGTCGGATCTTGAAGCCTATGTGACGCAGTTACGACGTATCAAGACCCGAGCCCTTGAGCAGGATGTAGAGCTGTTCAGCGATGAAGTCTTCGAGTTCTTTCGTGTAGGTTACCGCTTTGCTCAGAACCCCTATGTAGAAGACATGCTGGAAGATTTGGAGCATGCTGTCAAACGAACGACTTATCTGGCTTTACATAGCGTCAAGCAGAGTGTGAACGATCTGGTAAATGGACTTCAGGGTATTCTGGATGCCATAGAGCAGCGCGATCCGGATCTTGCTGCGCAGCGGGTTGAAGAGCTAGGTAGTGACCAGCGCGATTTAGTGCTTGAAGCTTTGCTTAGGCTCAAGCAGGTGGAGCTGGCCTGGGCCCAGCGACATCGGCGCTAGGGGATGTTATGCGCCTGAAGTCGATCAAGCTGGCAGGGTTCAAGTCATTTGTTGATCCCACAGTTGCACAGTTCCCGACCAATCTTTCTGCGGTGGTTGGACCCAACGGCTGCGGCAAATCCAATGTCATCGATGCTGTTCGCTGGGTGATGGGCGAATCCTCAGCTAAGAATTTGCGCGGCGAGTCCATGACCGATGTAATTTTCAACGGTTCAACCGGGCGCAAACCGGTGTCTCAGGCTTCCATTGAGCTGGTCTTTGATAACAGCGATGGTGGTTTGGGGGGTGAGTATGCTGCGTTTAGTGAAATTTCTATCAAGCGATTGGTGACGCGCGATGCCCGCTCGGATTATTTTCTGAATGGAGCGCGTTGCCGTCGTAAAGATATCACCGATATTTTTTTAGGTACCGGGTTGGGCCCTCGTAGCTACGCCATCATTGAGCAGGGCATGATTTCTCGTCTGATCGAGGCCAAGCCTGAAGAGTTACGTGTTTATATTGAGGAAGCGGCAGGTATTTCACGTTATAAAGAGCGCCGTCGGGATACAGAAACCCGGATGCGCCATACGCGTGAGAACCTGGATCGTCTCAATGATATTCGTGAAGAACTGGATCGCCAGCTACAGCATCTTGAGAAACAGGCGCAGTCAGCAGAGAAATACCGCGAATTCAAACAGGAAGAGCTGCAGTTAAGAGGTGATTTACTGGCCTTGCGCTGGCGTGTTTTGCAACAGCAAGCACAGTCGCATGAGCTGGCTATGCAGCAACAAGGTTTGCAGCTGGAGTCGTTGCAAGCTACCTGGCAGCATGCGGAGTCCCAGCTCGAGATACAACGACTGGAACGTCGTGATCAGGCGGATCATCATCAACAAGCACAGCAAACGTACTATCGTATTGGTAGTGAGATTTCCCGGCTGGAACAGCAGATGCAGCATCGGCGTGAACGAGAACTTCAACTTAAATCCGATCTGCAGGAAGCCGAGACATCGCGACAACAAGCGCTGGAACATGTGCAGGGGGACCGTGAAGAGCTGGAGATTTTGCTGGGGCACATCGTGGAGCTTGAGCCTGAGCTGGAGCAATTGCAGGCGGTCATGGACGGAAGGCAACAGGCCTTGCAGCAAGCTGAACAAGCCATGAGTGAATGGCAGCAGGTATGGGAGGCATTTAATGCTGGGGCCTCCCAGCATCGGCAACAAGCAGAAGTTCAACAGTCCCGACTACAGCAGTTAGAGCAATCGTTGAAAAGAGCGCGTGAGCGCTGGCAGCGTCTGCTACTGGAACAGGCTGACATGTCGCAGCATGCGCCAGAGGAAGATCTGGAATTGCTGGAAGCGCAGATGCAGGAATTGCATCTGCAGCAGGACCTAAGTACAGAAAAAGTGGAAGGATTGCAGCAGCAAGTCAGGGAACAGCGAGATGTCAATCATACCTTGAGCCTGAGCCTGGATCAGCGTCGTCAATCCCTGCAACAATTCAAGGGACGTTTATCCTCTCTGCTGGCCTTGCAGCAGGCTGCTTTAGGCGAGAATCAGGCAAGTCTGGCCTGGCAGCGTCGTGCAGGTGAAACTCAGGTAACGCTGCTGGCTGAAAAAATTCAGGTGAACGCTCCCTGGGAAAAAGCAGTTGAAGCTGTTCTGGGGCCTCTGCTGCAGGCTATGTTGGTGGAGGAGCAGGTGCTGGGAACTTTTAGTGCTCAGGACATGCAGCAAGGTCAGCTAGGTTTACTTTGTCTTGCACAGGAGACGGATGCTGAGTCATGGCCAGAAGATGCTCTGGCGCATCAGATACTACCGGCAGGCTTGGGCGCATGGCTGGGATCTGCGCGGTGTGCAGCCTCCGTAGAGGAAGCTATGCGACGGCGCGATAGTCTGGCACCAGGGACGTATTGGGTGACCCCGGAGGGCTTGATGGTGGGGCAGCACTGGATACAATGGTGCGGTCAGGCGCATGAGGACACAGGCATTTTGCAGCGTCAGCATGAAATCGTGACCCTGCAGCAAACCGTGGCTGACTTGCAAGAGGAAATTCTCCTGGGAGAAGAGGCCCTGTTAGAGGGCAGGCAACGTTTGACTGATCTGGAGCAGGCAAGGGAAGATACGGCTCGTCACGCTGCCGAGGCGTCTCGGCAACGTGGTTTGCGTTTGGCAGATTTGAGTGCCAAGCAAGTCAGACTGGAACAGTCCCTGGCCCGCCGTCAGCGTATCCAGGGGGAAATGTCTGAAGTCCAGTTACATCAGCAAGGTGATGAGCGGACTTATGAAGAAAGTCGCAAGACTTTAGATCAGGCGCTTGAGCATATGGCGGCGGATGCGCAGCAGCGTGAGATCTTGCTGGCAGAACGCGATGCTCTGAGGCTGGTGGTCGAGCAGGCGCGTCGGGTACAACGAGAAGCCAGAGATGCTCTGCAAGGCCAGACCATGGAACTGCAAAAGCTGAGATCACAAGAGCAGGCAGCCCGACGTGCTGCTGAACGTGCAGAGGACAATGTTCGTCAGTTACAGGAGCGTTGCGAACACGTGCGCCTGACTTTGCTGGATCTGGAACAAAATCCGGGTCCAGGTGAAGATGCTTTGCAGCAGTGGCTGGTCGATAGGGTACAGGCAGAAGAACGGGTGGCGGCTGCCGCTGAAGCCCTGGCCAGGCTTGATGATGCCATGCAACAGCTGGAGCAACAACGCGCGGAGACGGGACGTGCTGTCCAGTCACTGCGTGATCAGCTAACGACACATCGCTTAGCCTGGCAAGATGCATGCACCCGGCAGCAGTCCTTGGTGGATCAGTTGCAGGAGCTAGGCGGAAACATGGCTGAGGTTGAGCCTAGGGTTGCAGCTGATGCGCATGAATCACTGTGGCAGGATCGTTTGGAAAAGTTAGGTCAGCGTATACAGCGTTTAGGGGCTATTAACCTGGCGGCTATTGAGGAATATCAGCAGCATAAAGAACGTAAAACCTATCTTGATGCGCAAAATGCAGATCTTGTTCAGGCGCTGGAGACGCTGGAGAATGCGATACGCAAGATTGACCGAGAGACGCGTACGCTGTTTAAAGACACCTTTGATCGCGTCAATCAGGGCTTTCAGGCTCTTTTCCCCAAAGTATTTGGGGGAGGACATGCTTACATCGAATTGACCGGCGATGATCTGCTTGAGGCGGGTGTAGCGATTATGGCTCGTCCCCCGGGCAAGCGCAATTCCACCATACATCTGCTGTCAGGGGGAGAGAAAGCGTTGACAGCCCTGTCGCTGGTGTTCTCCATCTTCTCGCTCAATCCGGCGCCTTTTTGTATGCTTGATGAGGTAGATGCTCCGTTGGATGATGCTAATGT
The DNA here is from genome assembly GCA_021804355.1 of Pseudomonadota bacterium. GTDB lineage: Bacteria > Pseudomonadota > Gammaproteobacteria > Pseudomonadales > Moraxellaceae > JABEVH01. The sequence continues at coordinate 4,565 of JAJZHP010000089.1, forward strand.
AGGGCGGTTTGCCCGGTTGGTGGAAGAGATGTCAGAGCAAGTGCAATTTATTTACATTACCCATAATAAACTGGCGATGGAAATGGCCCACCAGCTGATGGGGGTAACGATGCATGAACCGGGTGTATCGCGCTTGGTATCGGTTAACGTAGAGGAGGCTGCTCGCTTAGCGGCAGTGTAGAACGATGGATCTGCGTTCCTGGTTGTTGACCTTGGTAGCTATCTTGGCCTTAGGGGTTGTGCTTGATGCAGTTTTTCGCTTTTGGCATCATCGTCGCCGAGCATTGCGTATGCGTCTTGAGCCTGTGCCGAATATGCCCCTGGAATTAATCGTCCAGGAGATGGTAGGTCCGGTACGTGTTATTGAAAGATCCGCTGATTCGCCAGCCATGGGTTCCCTGAGCTTTGACCATGAAGCTGCTGATGAATTGCCCGTGCTGCAAGGCGTTTTTGAGGAGCCTGAACAACAGGATATGTTTGCCCATGAGGTGGTGGTATTGCCTCAGGTTGAGACGGAGTCACGGCTGCTAGCTCAGGATGATATGGCGACCCGGGAAACAGCGACGGTAGTGGCTGATGACTTCATTGTGCTACATGTGTTGCCTTCCGTGACGGGTGTGTTTTCGGGTGAGATGTTATTGCGTTTGACGCTGGGCTATGGCTTGCGGTTTGGAGATATGCAGATTTTTCATCGCCATGAGCATCCGAGTGGACGGGGAGAGGTCCTGTTTAGTATGGCCAATGCGGTGGAACCCGGGTATTTTGATATCGATACCCTGACCATGACGGATTGTTATGGGGTGAGTTTTTTTATGACCTTACCAGGTTTCAGCAGTATACAAGCCTATGATCTCATGCTCGATACGGCAAGGCGCCTGGCGCATGATTTGGGCGGAGAGGTCGTCGATCAACAGCGATTGCCGCTGTCTATACAGCTGGCTGAACATTTACGGCTTAAGGTACAGGAGTTTGAACGACAGCGTTTAATGCGTGCCTCGGGAGCACCTGCGTGAGCAGGGATCGCCAGCGCCTGGAGGCATTGCGTGAGCGTTTGCATTACCATGCTCATCGTTACTACAGCCTGGATGATCCTGAAATCAGTGATGCTGAGTATGATGCTTTATTTGCCGAGCTAAAAGTGCTGGAACATCAGCACCCTGAGTGGATCGTTCCCGACTCGCCAACGCAGCGTGTGGGAGCACAACCCCTGGCGGCGTTTAGCAGCGTGGTGCACCGTGTAGCTATGTTATCCCTGGATAATATTTTTTCTGAGCAAGACCTGGCTGATTTTGATCGTCGTATCCGGGAGCGGCTGCAATTACCCGAAAGCGCTGACGTAGGCTATGTCTGCGAACCGAAACTCGATGGGCTGGCTATGAGTCTGCGCTATGTTCAGGGTAGTTTGGTGCAGGCGGCAACACGCGGTGATGGCCAGCAGGGTGAGGATGTGACCCATAACCTGAGAACCTTGCCTACGGTGCCTCTACGCTTGCAGGGAACGGTGCCTGATCGGCTGGAAGTGCGGGGTGAGGTGCTGATGCCTAAATCCGTGTTTTTGTCGCTAAATGAGCAGGCGCAGGCACGGGGGGAAAAGATTTTCGCCAATCCGCGTAATGCTGCAGCAGGGAGTGTACGTCAACTGGATCCCCGGGTTGCTGCCGGCCGTGGACTGGAATTTTATGCCTATGCTGTGGCTGATTGCAGTACCCCATTGCCCTCCAGTCACACCTTGACCCTGCATTGGCTGCGTGAACTGGGTTTCAAGATCGCTGAACCCTGGGGTACCGGCTGGGGACCCTCGTTTTGCAGGGATTCTTATCATTATCTCGCACAAAATCGCTCGCGCTTACCGTTTGATATTGATGGTATGGTGGTGAAGGTTGATGGGGTGTCGGCCCAGCAGATACTGGGTTACGTTGCCCGGGCCCCACGATGGGCGGCTGCCTGGAAATTTCCTGCTGAGCAGGTCGTGACCCATGTGCTGGGGGTAGACTGGCAAGTAGGGCGAACGGGAGCTTTAACCCCGGTTGCCAGGCTGGAGCCTGTCAATGTAGGGGGGGTGATCGTCAGCAATGCGACCCTGCATAATATCGATGAGATAGCGCGACTGGATGTGCAGGTAGGTGATGCGGTTGTTTTGTACCGAGCTGGCGATGTCATTCCCAAGATTGATCGTGTGCTGTTTGAAGAGCGTACGGGGGCGCTTCAACCTATAGTGCCGCCGACGGCATGTCCTGTCTGTGGGGCCGAGGTCATTCGTCCTGAGGGTGAGGCGATATCGCGCTGTAGTGGAGGTCTCTATTGTCCTGCCCAAAGGCTGGAGTCGCTCTGTCATTTTGTGTCACGCCGGGCCATGGATATCGATGGGCTAGGTGAGCAGTGGATCAAGCAATTGATTGATCATGATCAGGTGCATCAGCCTGCTGACCTTTACCGGTTAACTAAAGTGCAGTTGTTGCCGCTGGATCGCATGGGTGAAAAGCTTGCCGATAATCTTTTGCAGGCGATTGCACATAGCCGTGAGACCACGTTGCCCAGATTTTTGTATGCTTTGGGTATTCGGACAGTGGGAGAGGCTACGGCGCGCAGTCTGGCTCAGCACTTTCGCAGTTTAGAGGGTTTGCTGCAGGCCAGCCGGGAGGAGTTGTTGCGGGTAGCTGACGTAGGCCCGGTTACCGCTGATTTTTTGCTGACGTTCATGCATCAGGAAACCAACCGCAAAATTATGGATGATCTGCGTGAGTGCGGGGTGCATTGGCCTGCTGTGCAGGTCGTAGCTGGCTGGCAAGGAGGTAGTTTTGTTTTGACCGGAACCTTGTCCAGCATGTCCCGGGATGAGGCGCGAGAGCACTTGTTGCGGCTGGGTGCTAAGGTTTCAGGTAGTGTATCACGCAAGACTCAGGCGGTGATTGCTGGGGCTGAGGCTGGATCCAAACTCGCAGAGGCTGAACGTTTAGGTGTGCCGGTTTGGAGTGAGGCTGATTTTTTGAACCTGCTACGTGAACAGGGTGTCGAGCTATCGAGCACGACAACTCACCCGATATGATTCATGGATAGCTGTTGCATATAGCCTATGAGAGAGATAGATGATAGCCACGCATGTGAAAGCAGGAATTCAAAAGCATGGCGATGTACTATGCAGGGCATGTCACTCTTTAGCCAAATGCCGAGAACGGTTTGCAGAGTCCTTTGCAAGTGAGGGTGGATAAGGTCATGACCGTGGAACGTGCCCAAGTAGGCCCGGTTTTTGAGCTGGAGGTTGTGCGTGGTATCGTTGTGTTAGGGATGGCGACATGAAGGGGTTGCTGCTGGTTTTGGTTTTGTTGTTGGGAGCTTGTACCACATTGCCCCCATCACATCCCGATGATATCTGTCGTATTTTTCAGGAACAAAAACACTGGTATGGCGATGCCAAGGCTGCCAGTGAACGATGGCAAATACCTATTCCCATTCTGATGGCAACCATGAAGATAGAGTCAGGGTATAGGGCTAAGGCCCGACCTGCTCGTCCTTACTATCTGGGTTTTATTCCCGGAGCGCGACCTTCGGATGCCTATGGTTATGCCCAGGCTAAAGAGGCGACCTGGGCCGTTTATCGACATGATGCAGGTCATGGATTCGCCAGCCGTGATGATTTTGCTGATGCTGTCGATTTTATGGGTTGGTATGATCATGGTAGTGTATTACGCAACCATATTGCGCCCAATGACGCGTATCATTTGTACCTCAGTTACCATGAAGGCCAGGGAGGATATGCCCGACACTCCTATGAGGGGAAACCGTGGTTGCTGGCCATTGCACATCATGTCGAAGCAACATCGCATCGTTATGCAACGCAACTTGCAGGTTGTATAGCTGATCTGGAAAGTAGCCAGCATCATTGGTTCTAGGAGGGAGTGTGGAGCAGGAGTCCGTGGTTTATGGCATTATCCGCGATGTTGCCTGGATACATGGAGAAGAAGGCAGGTATCGCCGCGAGCATAATTTGTCAGTCTTGGCCGCTTTGCCTGATCATGAGGGTTACCCTTTGCTGGGCAGGCATCTGTTTGCTGAATCCTGTTTAAGCGAGCTATCCAGTGTCTCTCAGACCAGTATCATTCACTTTGGTATGGCACGACGAGGTATCGAGTATGAGTGGAAGTCCTGGATGGAGGCTTTTGAGACTCTGCTGGGGCAGTTGTACTGGGTACAAGCCAGGTTGCATCTGGAGACGGAATATGCAGGACAGCATACCTTTGTCTGGGAGCCGCAGGGCGAGAGTCATCTTCCTCATATGCCCATGGATGTGCGTTGTGCTTGGGAACATGAAGTCGGAGGTAGTTGGCGTGGTCAGGTGTGAGGTTGATAATGTCCTTAAGTGATCAGCTGAAAAAACTAGGTTTGGCCGATGCAAAAACGGTACGTAAGGCTGAGCATGCCAAACGTCAGGCGCGAGTTCAGGGTGAAGATGAGCAATTGCGCAAGCGTCTGGAAGAACAACGTCAGGCTCAGTTAGATAAACAACGTGAACGCCAGGCACAGCAAGCGCAGGAGCGTGAAACACATGAACGCTGGGCTAGTGCCCGTCAGATGATTTTGGCGCATGCCGTGCCCCAACAAGCGGGGGAGATTGCCTATCATGCGGTGATAGATCATAAGATACGTAAACTCTGGCTGCATCCACAACAGCATGAGGATCTATGTTCGGGGCGTTTACGTTGGGCCAAATTAGATGATCAGTTAGTTTTATTGGATGCCAAGGATGCTGATCGCGTAGCCGCAAAATGTCCTGAGATGATCCTGGCACCGGCGGGGAACGCTACAGAGCTGACCGGAGATCCTGTTTACGATGAACGCTTTAAAATCCCTGATGACCTGATGTGGTGAAAGGAACAGGGTGATGCTGGGTCCAGCTAAACGGAGGCAGGGGCGCGTGCTGTCGCACAAAAAGACTGATTTGTTGAGCGATGATGTCAGGACAATCTTCCTGCAGGAAATGTCCTCCGGGTAATTGGTGCATCATCTCCAGCCCAAGTATCTCACGCGCCTCCAGTCCTTCGCGTTGCAGAGGTAAAGCGCGGTCATGCCGTCCCCAGAACAACTGAATGGGATATTGGCGTTGGCGTAAGCTCTGATGTATACCTCGTTCAAATTCGTGTGACACTTCAAAACGGCGCATGATTTGCAAAAATGCCCGGCCAGAGTCGCCTAAACGTAACAGTTGCCAATGAGCATGAATTTCAGCGGAAGGCAGGTCACGGATCAACCCATATCGACGGTAGAGTGTCGTAAAGAGCGCAACGTTCATTTTTTTCAGATAATGAGGGCCAATCCAAGGCCAAGCCAATGGTTTCATAAACCAGGGGCGTTGATAATTAGCCGTGGCCACAAGGCTGCTCATGATGGTCATGGATGCAATGCGCTCAGGCATTAAGCGGGCATATTCGAAGGCAATAGGGCCTGCTGTATCATGCACAACCCAATGAATGCGTTCAAAGCCCAGGGCATTGACAGCATCCGTCAGCCAGCG
>JAJZHP010000090.1 GCA_021804355.1 Pseudomonadota bacterium
GGTATCACTGGCATTATTGATGCCCAGATTGATATCCGGGAACTGCCCGAGAATGGCCAGGCGAAAATGTTCATCAGCAGAGGCATATCCGGCTTGTAATGCCAACATGTCAGGTCGATGCTGCAGATCCAGCCTCGTGGGTATGTTGATATCGGTAATAGCAGGTAAATGGCTCAAACTTACGGCAAGTTGGGGTGGCAGATCGAGTAAGGCCTGTAAGGCCTGATTATCCTGAAGCTGGTTAAGTGTCAAATCATGAAGTTGTTGTTGAATATCTTCAACGGTCAGTTGCGCGGGCTGCTGAACCGTTTTATCTATGTTGCCTTGCTGCAAAGCGGTATTAAGCTGATCTGCAAGGGGCTTCAGCAAGGCTAAGCGCTGTTGGAGGAGTTTCATCCTATCGTGGTCACCCTGAATTCGGTAGGCCAAGCTGCGCACTTGCGCGACCACCAGCCACTCCTGCCAGAGCAAGTCCAGATGAATCTGTTGATTTAAGGCCATGGCCGCCCGACGCTTATGAGCACGTTGCAGGATAGCACCCAGATCCATGGAAAGATTGCTGCTCCAGGCGTTGAGCTGATCAGGGCCGCTGTAAGGATGATCGCGACTACCGCTGAGTACAGGGTCAGGCAACAGGCCTGCATCCACCCATTGTGCTTCCTGAACGCCTGCATGGGCGCGAAGTAGCCGTAATTGTGGATTATGCGATACGGCGAGCAATTCAAGATCGGTCAAGGATAATGGAGTGCCGATAGCAATGCGGTGAGGAGGTAGCGCAATCCCACGAATACTGGTAGCGGGCACAACCAGATCGGCATAAACCGGCGCTTGACCCAAAGGCTGAGCTTGATAATGCTGACAGCCAGTGAGGAGCAACAGGCTCAGCACTATCCATAAACGCATATCTTAACCCCTAACCCCAACGTGCGCATAAGCATAAACAGGGAAAATTAAATGAGTATTAGTTCCAAGCATTTTTTAGAGTTGAAATCGCTCGATAAAAAGCCCCTCCGTTAAGTTGCCGCTCCAGTCACCAATTTCGATGCGGTAGCCTTGTTGCTTCAGATGCTGGCCCAGTGCAAACAGGTAGGCACTGTCTGCCGTAGCAGGTAACAGACTGAGCAGACGTTGTCCGCGTCGACTGAGCAGGCGTTGTTTTAGGGTAAGCGAGGGGCCTGGCCCCTCAATATACAGGGCTTTTTCTCGGCAACGTAAAACTTTGCGAAAATCTGATCCAACGACTGATTTTATGGTTACCTCGGAGAGAGGGCCCAGCAAAGACCAGTTCTGCATATGATCAAATAATACGTCATGCACCTCAGGCAAAAAATAACTGCCAACTTCTTGCCAGATGCCCTGATCCAGAACCAGCCCAGCCATAAATCGAAGTACATCCAGAGAGTTTTGGTCCAATTCAGCATAAAAATTCAGATCAGATAAGGTATGCAGGCCTGGCTGTGCGGCTTCCTGAATCAAAATATGCGCCCAAAGAGCTTGCAGCTCCTGGTTGGCATAACGTTGTGCCAGGGCTCTCCAGCGTCTTATCCAGTCCCGGTCCAAGGGGCGCTCATTAACGGGAGGTGGATCTTCGTGACGAAGATATTGATAGGCAAGGATGATGACGCGCCGCAAGGTTAGCGCCTGGCGCAGTATGTGTAAGTCAAATTCCTGGCGAGCAGCCTGCATGGCTTCGCCGGTACCCATGCGCTCCAGAGAAGAACGCAAATCCTGTTCAGCGGATTCGATCACGGGGTTGAAACGAATTTCAGGGGCATCAACGTCGATGAGATTTTCAAGTTGCCCGTGTGCATCGAGAAATTTACGGTGTGAACGCAAATCATCAATATCAGCCATCATGGCATCCACCGCATCCAGTTCTTGCTGCAAACGGATATCGATAGTTTCAGGCAAGCGGCGCAGTTCCCAGGAAGTAAGAATACTCCATTCAGCAGACATAGGAATGCTCTGTCCTATTTTGTCGGCACAACGCTCAGCATCTGTCAGCATAGGGGTCACTCCATGCATTAACTGCCCTCCACGCATGATGAACGCAACTGGACAAGGTCTGCAATACCGGAGTACCGTTTCCACCAGTAAAGTAGGTTGCATGGAGTTTCCGATGCCGAGTGTACAGAAGCAAGCGATGATAATTACCCATGTTGCTTTTGAGGGGGCAGGGCGATTAACACCATGGTTACTGTCACTGGGATATGGGATCAGGGAAGTTGATGCAAGTACGGCTGACTGGTCTGAAATTTCAGCAACTGCGGCTGATCTATGGGTGCTCATGGGAGGCCCGGTCGGGGTTTATGAAACGGCAGCCTATCCATTTTTGGTTCATGAATTAAGCGCACTGCAGATAAGGCTCAGGGCATGCCGACCTACCCTGGGGATTTGCTTAGGTGCACAATTGATAGCTCAGGCAGCGGGTGGCCGGGTATATCCCGGGCATGCAGGCGCTGAATTAGGCTGGGGGACGTTGCTGCCTGGTCGTGATGCCCATGCATTTTCCTGGTGGACACCCATGGTCGGTGAGACGCTGCAAGTTTTACACTGGCATGGCGATACTATGGATCTACCCGCGGGGGCTCATCATCTGGCGGCTTCATCTCGTTATGAGAATCAGGCCTTTATGCTAGGGCAACATGCTCTGGGTTTACAGTTTCATGCGGAGGTCACAGCGATGGACCTGGAACGTTGGTATGTGGGGCATGCGAAAGAACTTTCCCTGGCCGGAGTGAGCATTCCTGCATTACGTGAGGAGGGACGAGAGAAAGCATGTTTGATGCATGAGCCTTTTCTCAAGATCATGACGGCCTGGCATCAACAGGCTCAGACCGAAGTCTGATCATCCCGGAAAGCTGCGCTGAATCAACTCGATTTTGTAGCCATCTGGGTCCAATACAAAGGCAATCAGGGTATTGCCACCCAGTACTGGGCCGGGTTCGCGAGTGATCTGGGCTCCGGCTTGCCGGATTATCTCGCAAGTGGCATAGATGTCATCGACACCTATCGCGATATGGCCGTAGGCTGTCCCCAGTTCGTAATGAGTAACACCGTAATTGTAGGTAAGTTCTAGTTCAGCATGCGCAGGATTGCTGCCGAAACCGAGAAAAGCCAAGGTATATCGATACTCGGGGTTGTCTTGTTGTCTGAGCAGTTTCATGCCGAGGACGCGTGTATAGAAGGCGATGGCACGATCAAGATCACCAACGCGCAGCATGGTATGCAGCAAACGCATGATTAGTTCCTCAAAATTCAGCTAAAGATTACGCTTGTTTGCGTAGGAGTTCGTACAGTTCTGCTTCCGGTACCGGTTTACTGATAAAGAAGCCTTGTATGATGTCGCAGTTCTCGGCTCGCAAGAATTCCATGACCTGTGCGGTTTCGACCCCTTCAGCCACGACTTTCATATTGAGACTATGTGCCATGGCAATAATGGCACGGGTAATAGCCTCATCATCAGGACTGGTTCCGATATCGCGGATAAAGGCTTGATCTATCTTGAGAATATCGATAGGGAAACGTTTTAGATAACTGAGCGATGAATAACCGGTGCCAAAGTCATCCAGAGAAAGTTCTATCCCAAGATCACGTAGACGGAACAGGGTATCCAGTACGCCTTCGGCATCCTCCATTAAGGTAGACTCTGTCAGTTCAAATTCCAACAGGTGCGGATCTACGCCCGTATTATCAATGACTCGGTTGACAATCTGCAGCAGATTACCTTTACGCAGCTGATGTGCAGCGATATTGACGGAAGTTTTTATATCACCCAGTCCAGCTTCCCGCCAGAATTGAACCTGTCGGCAGGCCTTGTCCAGAACCATTTCCGAGATGGCTGAAACCAGTCCACTTTCTTCAGCCAGGGGCATGAACTCGCGCGGCACCAGCAGGCCCATGGTGGGATGGTTCCAGCGTACCAGGGCTTCAACACCGACCAGACGATCGGTCTTCAGGCACATTTTAGGTTGGTAGTGCACGATAAATTCATCACGAAAAATCGCTTTGCGTAACTGGGTTTCCAGATTGACCTGTTCGATGGAGGTAGCCCGCAGATCTTCCGTATAAAAACGCCAGGTATTCCCACCGGTACGTTTTGCTTGATGCATGGCGATATCGGCGTGATTGAGCAGCATTTGCAGATCGCGGCCATTTTCGGGAAACACGCTGATGCCGATGGAACTGCCTAATAGAAGTTCATGCGACCCTATGCGGAAGGGTCGGCGCATTTCACCGATAATATGTTCGCAACAATTTTCGATTTCACTGCGGTCGTGATAATTTTCTAAAATCATGGTGAATTCATCACCCCCCAAACGGGCAACGGTATCAAAGCGAGCACCAGCCCGGCTGATACGTTGTGCAGCCTCCTTGAGGATTTCATCACCGACTTCATGGCCCAAGGTATCGTTGATCTGTTTAAATCGGTCCAGATCCATGAACATCAGAGCAACTCGACTGCTGACTTCACGGGCACGCTTTAAGGCAGCATGCAAACGATCACGGAATAAATTGCGATTGGCAAAACCGGTCAGCTTATCGTAATTGGACAGGTAGGTCAGGCGTTCCTCGGCTTCTTTTCTGGCCGTTAGGTCGGAAAAAAGACCAACATAATGTGTCGTCGTACTTTGGTCATCACGAACCGTTGATATGCGCAACCATTGAGGAAATGTGGTGCCATCCTTGCGGTAGTCGGTAAACTCTCCTTGCCAGCTACCTTCCTGGCGTAAGGTACGCGTCATTTCCAGATAAAAGCGACGCATACTGGGGTTGGGCTGGCACTCATAAATGGGTTGACCCAAGCGCTCGCTTTCCGTGAATCCGGTCAATTCATTGTAATAGGGGTTGATGGCCAGAAAACGAAATTCATCATCAAGAATGAAAATGCCTTCAGCAGCGGTATCAAATACGGAAGCAGAAAGTCGCAGGGTTTCCTGATTCTGACGATCCAGCGATACGTCACGGCGTATGCCCAGCATACGTAATGGACGTCCATCAGCATCGCGAGCGATGACCTGTCCCTTATCTTCTACCCAGATCCATCGACCATTCTTATGCCGCATGCGAAAGGTAGCGTGATAGTCAGCACTTCGCTGCGTTAAGTGCCGTACGATAGCCTTGCGAACACCCATGAAATCGCTGGGATGGACTAATGGCTTGAGATGATCCAGTACGCATTTAAGTTCGTGGCCTGAGTAACCCAGCAATTGCTCAAAATTGGAATGATGAATGCCGTCCGTCACCAAATCCCAATCCCAAAGGCCAATGCCTGCAGCATCAATGGCTAGAGTCAAGCGTTCTTTGCTTTTGGCCAGATCATGATTCAGCTGGGATAATTCCAGGGTGCGCTGACGCACATTGCGTTCAAGGTTTTCATTGACTTCATGCAGTTGAGCTTCAGCGTGGGTACGGTCGTAAATCTCCATAGCCAGTTTTTGATTGGCATCGAGGATTTCATGTTTGGACTGTTCCAAGACTTGAATCAACGTCTCATTTTTGGATTGCAGCAAATGCGCATTCAAGTTCATAACATGAATGCGTCGGCCACTGAAAACAAGGACGGCCAATAATACTAAGCCCATACCGCCCAACCACATACCGGGAAGTCCACCCATCAGCCAAAGACCCAAAATACCGGGTAGCATGCTACTGAGAATATAAACAAGGTAGGCCCGAAAATTGGCTGCATAAGCGGCTAAAGCGGCTATGCCCTGGCAGGCAACCAGGGCAGCAAACAAAATACGGTGATCGTAGGAGAGACCGGTAGAGGTATGAAGTTCAGGCAAGTTAAAGGCAAGGCTGGCATAACCCCAGAGCGTACCGAAAGCTAAAGCGTTCACGACAATAGCTTGATCCCAGAATCGAGCGCTGTGACTCACCGGATTGATGCGATAGCCTAGGACCATGGAAGAGCGCAGCAGAAGGATAATGCCGAAGATGGTAGCCCAACCTGCCAGAACGATATGACTGACTTCAGGGCGTTCCCAATAAATAGAAACAGCCACGACACCGCAGAGTAAGGACAATGCAATAAATAGCGGCGCCTGTCCAAGCACCTGTTGAACCTGGCGCTCTGCAAGTCCCCCCATCAGCCTTTGTCGCAATCCCTGTGTCGAAGCCACGCTGGGACTTGATAGCGGCGTTATGGGTACTGTGGCCTTTTGTTTTATAGTGGACATCAGTCTGCCTAGCGGTTACGGTACGATGGCAAAATGCCATCAAGCCCCTCTGTTTTAGTTATTAAGTAGAGGCATCCTTGACCTGTAAACCGTGAACCCTTCACATTTCGCCCGAAACATACCACATTCAGTGAACCCTTGTTAATTGCTGTCAGACAAATAACAACGTGGAAGGCCTTAATAACATCTTAATCTGGCATAATTTGATAGTAGAACAACTTCGCCGATCAATACGAGGAATTGTTGAGATGCAGGTCACAGCTTCGCTACTTGATGGGCTTAACCCGGATCAGCGGCATGCGGTTACATCGGATGCGCCTCAATTATTGGTATTAGCGGGTGCAGGTTCGGGCAAGACCCGTGTACTGACCCACAGAATTGCCTGGTTTTGTCAGGAATTTCAGCTCTCTCCACAAAGTGTTCTGGCGGTGACGTTTACCAACAAAGCGGCAGCTGAAATGCGACAACGTCTGGAGGGCTTGTTGGATGTACGTGCTCAGAGTCTATGGGTGGGGACATTTCATAGTCTGGCACATCGTCTCTTAAGGCGACATACACAAGAAGCTAGCCTTCCCAGTACATTTCAAATTCTTGATGCTGATGATCAAGCTCGATTGATCAAGCGACTGGCCCGAGAGTTGGGCTTGGATGACAATGCCTGGCCAGCTCGGCAGATGGTCTATTTCATCAATCATGAGAAAGAAGAGGGGCGGCGCGCTCGATCCCATGATGTCATTCATGATCCCTACGAGCGAACCATGCAGCAGGTATACAGCCGGTACGAAGAACACTGTCAACGTACGGGCATGATTGATTTTGCTGAGATTTTGCTGCGTTGCGTAGAATTGCTCCGCCATAACACACCGTTACGTATGCATTATCAGCAGCGATTTCGTCAGGTGTTGGTCGATGAATTTCAGGACAGCAACGATGTTCAGTATCAATGGTTAAAACTAATGACTGGGGAAGGTTGTCAATTTACCGTGGTGGGTGATGATGATCAAAGCATTTATGGCTGGCGCGGAGCGCGTATTGGTCACATACGCAATTTTCAGCAGGACTATCCGCAAGCTGATGTCATCAGACTGGAGCAGAACTACCGTTCTACGGCAACAATATTAGCAGCAGCCAATGCGGTGATAGCTCAGAATAAAGACCGCTTGGGTAAAGAGCTGTGGACTCAGGGCAAGCCTGGTGAGGCCGTGAATCTTTACACGGCGTTTAATGATCTCGATGAGGCAAACTATCTGGCGCATGAAATAACAAGGCTGGTAGCTCAGGGGCGAGCTTATAGTCATCTGGCCATTTTGTATCGCTCGAATGCCCAGTCACGAATTTTAGAAGAAGCGCTGATACGGGCTCGCATTCCGTATCATATCCATGGTGGTTTGCGTTTTTTTGATCGGGCTGAGGTGCGTAATGCCATGGCCTATATGCGTCAACTGGCCAACCGCGATGACGATGCTTCCTTTGAAAGGATAGTGAATGTACCGACTCGTGGGATAGGTGAACGGACACTGGCGCTGTTGCGAGAACAGGCAAGGCTAAACAGGCTCTCCTTATGGGCAACCGCAGGTCATGTGCTGGAGCGGGGCTTATTGCCTGCACGTGCAGCGGCATGTCTGACATCCTACTGCCAATTAATTGAGGAGCTTGCCCAGACCGTTGCGTCTCTGCCTTTGCATGAGCAACTTGAACATGTAATTCACCACAGCGGGCTCTATAGCTATCATGAGCAAGAGAAAGGTGAGAAGGGTCAGGCCAGAATAGAGAACTTGCGAGAGTTGGTAGGCGCGGCCCGTGAGTTCGCTTGGGATGAAGCAGATGAAGACGCCGCGCCCTCAGCCTTGTCGGCTTTCATCGACCATGCATCCCTGGAAGCAGGTGAGGCGGCGGCGGGTGAACATGATGATGCTGTGCAACTGATGACCTTGCATGCAGCCAAGGGACTGGAGTTTGAGGTGGTATTTCTGACCGGGTTAGAAGAAGGACTATTCCCGCACGAAATGTCGCTGGAAAGTAATAATCTAGAAGAAGAACGCCGCTTATGTTATGTCGGAATTACTCGCGCTAGAGAACAATTATATGTGACTCATGCGGAGATCCGGCGCCTGTATGGGCAAGAAAAATCAACCCTGCCATCCCGGTTTTTGCGCGAAATTCCTCAGGAATTACTACACAATGTGCGAATGACACAATCCACAGCCTCTGCATCTGCGGGAGGTGCCTCTGCTGTGTTAGGGCAAAGGGTGCGCCATCCGCGATGGGGGGAAGGCGTAATCCTGGCTTACGAAGGTAGTGGCCCACAGGCCCGGGTTCAGGTCAATTTTGCAGATTTGGGTGCCAAATGGCTAATCGCCCAATACGCTCGCCTTGAGCCTTGTTAAGGGGGCTATCCTTGGGGAGAGGTGTTATTCGAGAAAATCTAACGCTATCAAGCATATGAATGTGAAAGAGCTGCATCAGTGCAGTGATTTTTCTCATTCACTTAGTAAACACAAACAATAATAGATGCACAGATGCCTCGGGCTACTGTTAAAATGCCGCTCTTTGGGTTTGGGATCGTGGCATGTTCAGCAGTCAGGAACTCAATGCGCTGATAGTTAGTTTTGGCCAGTCTGAGCGTACGGCTGGTCTTAAAATATTCAGGCAGGGTGATTTACGCATAGAACAGAGGGAAGAGACAGACAACGAAGTCTCGTGGACAGCTGAAGTCACGAGTGGGCGTACGTCATTGTACCGACTTTCCATCAACCTGCGTCGTGAGGGTCGTCGTGCTGTCTTGAAATCCAGTTGTAGCTGTGCTGGGGATCGGTGTGTTCATGTGGCAGCTGTCCTTTGGGGCATTCTGGCTGACCGTCGTGATGAAGAGAACTGGGAACGAGAGCAGGGCTTGGATCAGGACTTTCCTGCAACGGCAGTGACCGCTGCCCCCTCCATGCGGATCCCGGCGCCCTTGCAGACCTGGATCACCGCGCTGGATAAGGCGACGGTACCGCATACCCGGCTGGCTTATCGTCTTATCGATATGAGTCATGTGCATTTACCTCCGGCGATATGGCGAGTTACATGCGAAGAGACTCAGGAAGGTAGACGGATTCATGGCCAGGCTCTGGCGGATGCTGATTTGAATGAGCTGCTGGATCCCGTGGATCAGCGTCTGGATGCCTTATTACGCACGCAAACCCGCCATAATCGCGGGTTTATTTTACAAGGTCCTTTGGTGCATGAGCTTTTGGAGGAGTTGCTGGCCAGTGAACGTTTTTACTATGGGTTGGAAGGTAGCCTTCAGCTGGTAAGAAAAGAACCCCGGGCAGCGTCTATAGTATGGCAACTGGTGGGAGAACAATGGGGCTTTGGTATAGCCCATCAGCAGCCCAGTGATAAATTACTACCCTGTTTTCCAGCACTATTGCTCAATAGCCACTCAGGTGAAGTGACCCCCCTGACGTTTGAGATGCCTGACACTCTGGCACAGCATCTCCTGCAGGCACCTTTGCAGGATGAAGAAGCGCTGACAGAAACTTTACCCTTGATGCGACCCAAACTCGAAATTTGGGGCATTGAGACGCCACCAGCTTTGGTTAACCGGGATTACATTCAGGGCGACAAACCTCAACCGACCTTGCGTTTTTTCAAGCACCTTGAATCCTTGCCGCAGGTGGCAATACAGCGTGAACGACTTCTGGCAAGTCTCATATTTGTCTATGCTGGGTATGAAGTGACGGCATTGCCCTTTGAGTCTCGTTCTTACCTTCGACTGCCGGATAAACGGGT
>JAJZHP010000091.1 GCA_021804355.1 Pseudomonadota bacterium
ATGAAGTCGTTAACGAAGCCCATACCACCGTAACCTGCAGTTGCTGTAAAAAGCGCACTGGCCCTAAGGGTCAGGAAGGATTACGAATAAGGGAATGGAGGTGTGTGGAGTGCGGTACACTCCACGACCGCGACATCAATGCCGCCACCAACATTCTCGCGCTCGGACATGAGCGTCTTGCAGAAGGAATCCACTCCCTTTCCGCGTAAGCGACAGCCATCGGCTGAGGGAGGGGAGGATGTCAAGACGATACAGTTTTGATCATATTTCGTTCCATCCTGGATCTGGCATGGATCTCGAAAGCCCTAGGTTGTTATCACAACAACATCTAGCAGTTTGGCAAGACCGTGGCATGACCCAACAATATGATACTGGGCATATCCTATGCCATGAGTTTCTACATGCTTGATGTAAACGCAAGGTATCCGCCTGTTTCTATAGCTTTCAACCGTTTAGACACCAACCTTATTTCCCCGCATTTTTTATCTGTTTTTTTCTGATATGGCTGCGCGAATTCGTTAAGCCAGCAAGGTCATACTGCTCGTTTTCTGTTCATTCGCATGCCGGGAAGAACAAGGAGTTGTGCATATCCTTAGCGCAGACTTTATTACATTGCCATATGTCTGGGTCATATACATATCTGCATCCACGGTGTTGGCGATGAACCAGGATATCAGGGCCAGATTAATCTCTTGACACGTCCCATTAGGCAAGATAGATTTTAGGAATGAATGTTCATTCCGTTTTATGGCTAAGCTTTCAGTCAACCACAACATGGCCATGACAGACCGGGAAACCAACAATGAATCCAACGAATACCGTACTTTATAGCAAGGGCAGCGTGAAACGTGAGTTGATACTGCAGGCAGCTCTGCAACTTTTTGCTGAACGCGGCTACCACGGTACAGCAGTACCCGAACTTGCCCAAATCGCAGGTGTCGGGGCAGGAACTATTTACCGCTATTTTGATAACAAGGAGGCTCTGGTTAACGCCGTCTTTCAACGTGCCAAGAGCCTGCTTAAAGACTGCCTCCATCATGAACTGAACCTGGAGACCCCTCCCCGTGAGGTATTCACCCAATTCTGGCAGCGTCTTACGTCATTTGCTCGTACCTATCCTCTCGAATTCCGATTTCTCGAATTACATCATCACCAGCCCTACCTGAACGAAGCCAGTATTGCTGTTGAGCTTCAGGTTTTAGTGCCTATCTGGAGCTATTGCGTTGCTAACCGCCGCGCCGGCATAGCTTATGACATGCCTGCTGAGGCCTTGATGGCATTGATCTGGGGAGCCTTCGTTGGCCTCTTCAAAGCTGAACATTCTGGATACCTGGTGCTTACAGACGAGATCCTCAATCAGGCTGAAGCCGCATGCTGGTCAAGTTTTTCTAACACACACTAGGAGCTAAATCATGAACTCAGTTATCAATACCTTCCGTGTCGCCGATAAAAGTTTTGATATCCACTTACCCTTACTTCGAATTACCCATGATCGTGTCGTGTTTTTTTTGCCCTCTATGGTTTACGACTTAACGCAACAGCTGTTTTTTCGCGTGAACTATGCCATCTGTGGCCTATGTTACTTGCAGCCGCATGCCTCTAAGTGGAATGAACCGAACTACCAGTCCCAAGATTTGAGTGGAAGTGGCAAACCTCTGGAAATCATTCAGAGAGAAATCCTGAACCCAATCGACATGGCTCATAACGAGCATGATCTGGTTCGTCTCTATGACTCATTACCCTCCGTGAGTGCCGATGATCTCATTGGCCATAGCTGGCGAGGTAAAATCCTGCGTACCAACCACTCGGTGCTTGATCTTGCCGAATGGGCCATCATACGACCACTCAGCAAGCTGGGTTTTGGCTGGGGTAAACGCTATCGCAGCGCTGACAAGGGCGATCCACTCCTTCTCAATTGGAAAAGCCGAATTTTTGCACCGGTACCTATATGGGGCAATGTGGATATGACGGACATCCGCTGGCGCGGCGTACCCACGGCGACTATGAATTATGACCATCAACCGTGGAAGGACTACTTCAGGTTACTATCCAATGATCAGGGCAAAATGGTGTTGCTCGGGGTATGGACTCACAAACAGTTGGCTGGTGGTTGGTTTACGCTGACGCTGGATGCAGAAACCCCAACGGAGCCCTCTTAAATAGGTTCTTGCTGGCCAAGCGTGGTATGGACATATTGACGTTGCCATAAAACTTCTGCATAGTCATTATGTGAATAGGAGTTTATCCGCATGTACCGCTGGGCTTGGCCTAAATTGTTACGTTCGTTGATTGTCCTTGTGATGATCGCAGGCGTAATTTGCCGCGGTATGTGCTTGCCTATGCCAAGATTGGCTGCATCGGGGATCAGCACCCTCAGTAGCTGTGGTATGGTCATGCCTATGAATAAGCATGACCAGAGCGGTTTTGTGGATATCCACAGGCATTTGACACAGATTCATGATGAAACCCCCTCAGTTCATTGGGTTAGTACATTTGTTTTTCTGCTGTTTTGGCTATTGAGTCTGGTTCAGTTGACAGTGGCTTCGCCCAGACCAGAACCTTGCCCTCTACGCTTCCCTCCCCCTCGCCTGCGTTACATGCGTTTTCAAGAATAACCACCCTTGGTGACTTGGCCATTAGGCTTGTCGTCTGACGACTGAGCCGTGTTTTCAGCATGCGCTAGCTGCTGGAGGTCTAAGTTTAAATTGGGGTGTTGTTATGTACTCAGTCATAAAAACCCAAAGCGTGATGGTAGGTCTTGGGTTAATAGTCTTTAGTGGGCAGGTTTGGGCTGATCTTTCTTTGGACCAGGCTGTCAGGGCATCTCTTGGCTATTCTGCTGAAATTCAAGCGCAGGAAGCTAACTACCACAGCGATCAAGCTGCAGAACGCGCTGCAGGTACTCTCCCTGATCCACGTTTATATTCAGGTGTATCCAACCTGCCCGTTAGCAGCATGGGTGGTGTGAATGCCTTAAGTACAGGGCAGGATCCCATGAGTATGCAGGTTATAGGTATTACTCAGGATTTGCCTAACTCAGCTAAACGTCATGCAGAGCATGACCTGGTTGAGGCGCATGTGGAACAGGATGCTGTCAGCGTAGCTAAGGCACGTGTAGATCTACGAATTCAAACAGCACAGGCTTGGATTCAACGTTACTACACAGAAAAACGCATCGGTCTTTTAAAAGAACAACAGGATGATAGCAGGTTATTAATTGCCTTGGTGAACCAGCAGATTGCTGCAGGTCGCCGCCCAGCCTCGGATGCCATCGATGCTCAACTGGATGACGCAGATCTTAATAATCAGCTGGATAGTATGCAGGGCAAGCTCATGGGTAGCCAAGCACAACTCGTGAGACTGGTAGGTGAACGAGGACATGAACCCCTACTTGGCACTATCCCGGCGTGGCCAATCAATCGTGGTGATTTGTTTCACCAACTCGCCCATCATCCTGATCTCATGTTAGCCCAAACCAGTTTAAAATCAGCAGAAGCTGGTGTCGCCACTGCTGAAGCTGACCGCCATCCTGACTGGGGTATGGACCTGGCTTATCAGCATCGTGGACCTGCCTATGCCGACATGATATCCCTGACTGTTTCCATGTCATTACCTGTGTTTCAAGGCTCCCGTCAGGGACCACGTATCATGGCTCAACAGGAACGCCTTGCTAATGCACGTGATACCTTGCTGGATATGCAGCGCGAGCATGCCGCTGCTCTTGAGAGTGATATCAGCACGTGGGAATCCTTACAGGGTCAGGTCATGCGTATGCAGCATGATGTTCTCCCCTGGTCTCAAAAAAAAATCGAACTGTTGTTAGTCAATTACCAAGCAGGTACAGCCGACATCAATAGCCTGCTGGCAGCTCGATCGCAACGCAGACGCTTGATATTAGAACGTATTGATCTCAGTGAACAACAAGCCATGCTGTCTGCTCGGCTTCATTATCAATGTGACACCATGGAGGTACAGCCATGAAAACCTGGATCATCAATACTCTCCGTTTGTTTCTGGCCATGATCATCGGCGCTGCTGCCATGGCGTTATTTGGACACTACACAGCACCCCAATCAACGCTCCTGCATACTCGTTCAGGGATCACCACCACGGCTCCACATATCCTTTACTGGTATGACCCGATGCACCCTCAACAACACTTTAATCACCCTGGCATGTCACCTTATATGAGTATGCCATTGGTTGCTAAATATGCCGACCACCCCGAGAATTTATCCCAAGGTGTAGGTATTTCTGGAGATCAGATACAAGCTCTGGGAATGCGTACCGGAACAGTCAAATTAGGCATCTTGGCTTCAAGCCTTGAAACCAATGCCTTGGTCGTCTTCAATGATCGTGAGGTCAGTATTTTACAGGCAAGAACGGCGGGATATATCGAGCAGGCCTCGCCTCATGCCGTTGGCGACCTTGTCAATGCAGGCGAAATACTGGCTAAGGTCCGTGTACCTGCCTGGTCTGCAGCACAAGCTGATGATCTGACCCTGAAACGACATGGGCTACCCGAGTTAGCTGCGGCCGCGCATCAGCGACTTTTGCAACTGGGCATGAGTACTTCACAAGTTCAGACCCTTGAACACGATGGCCAAGTGCAGGATGTCGTTGCCTTGCGAGCACCTCGCCGTGGCGTCCTGATGGCTGTCGATGTTCGAGAAGGCATGACGATTGAACCAGGACAGACGATAGCACGAATTAATGGATTGCAAACCGTGTGGCTAGAAGCGGCCATTCCACAGGCTAGAGCTTCCTCGGTACATGTGGGACAACAGGCACGTATCATGATGATGGATGGCGCCAACTCGGAGAACAGCACCCAAGGGCGCGTCATGGAAATTCTTCCAGCCGTTGATGATAACAGCCGGACCCTGACCGTTCGTATCCAAATGAATAACCCTGGGTATCGCTTACATCCTGGTATGTATGCCCATATTCAATTATTACAACCTCAAAGTACCCTGCATATTCTGGTGCCCAGTGAAGCCGTGCTCATGACAGGATCACGCGCCTTGGTATTTCTGGCTCAACCAGGTAATCGCTATCAACCTGTCGAGGTAAGAGTCGGTAATGAATCAGGAGGCGAAACGGAGATACTTCAGGGCTTGCAACCCGGCGACCGTATTGTGCTTTCCGGACAATTTCTGGTTGACTCAGAAGCCAATCTTGAAAACCTTCCAGCTCGCCCCCTTGCGGGTGAGAACACGATGGTTGTCACGCCGGCACATAGCATGCCTCCCATGGAGGGAATGTGATGCTGACTTGGCTGATACACGCATCTATTCGTAACCGTGTTCTGGTGCTGATGCTGGCTACACTGCTGGCTGCTGCAGGCATTGAGGCTATTCATTCTGTGCCGGTCGACGCCTTACCTGATCTATCAGATACCCAGGTTATCGTTCGAGCCCAATTCGCCGGGCAACCTCCTGACATCGTGCAAAATCAAGTCAGTTATCCTTTGGCCACCGCCATGCTTGCTGTACCCATGGCTAAAACTGTACGAGCTTACTCTCTCTATGGTGATGCTTATATCTACATCATATTTGATGAGGGCACTGATCTTTACTGGGCTCGTTCGCGCGTCCTGGAATCACTTAGTCAGGTACAAGGGCGCTTGCCTCCTGGGGTAAATCTTACCTTAGGTCCAGATGCAACCGGTGTTGGCTGGATCTATGAATATGCATTGATAGATCGTACAGGCCAACATGATATTAGCCAGCTACGCGCATTACAGGACTGGTTCTTACGCTATCAACTAAAAACGGTGCCTAATGTTGCTGAAGTAGCCAGTCTTGGCGGCATGGTTAAACAATATCAGGTTGTGGTGGATCCTATAAAACTGGCCAGCTTTCAGCTTACCACTCAGGATGTGGTGAATGCCTTGAAACGTGCCAATCAGGAGGTGGGGGGCTCTGTCATTGAAATAGCACAGACCGACTTCATGGTACGGAGCCATGGCTATTTAAGTAACCTGGAGGATTTTAGAAATGTTCCTCTACGAACCATCAGTTCCCGAGGGACGGTCGTACGATTAGGTGATGTAGCTCGTGTCAGCATAGGCCCACAGATGCGTCAGGGGGTCGCTGAACTCGATGGGCGTGGTGAAGTTGCTGGCGGTGTTGTCCTGCTGCGTTCGGGGAAGAATGCCATGACTACCCTGCAAGGGGTCAAGGCACGCCTGGCTCAATTGCAGAAGAGCCTGCCTCCTGGGGTGGAGATTGTGCCCACCTACGACCGTTCCGCCTTAATTCAACGTGCCGTAGATAATCTGCAGCATAAGCTCATTGAAGAATTTATGGTGGTCGCTCTGGTAACGTTGCTGTTTCTGGGTCATCTGCGTTCCAGTCTGGTAGCTATTATTTCCTTGCCCCTTGGGGTATTAATGGCCTTCATCGTTATGAACGCTATGGGCATTAATGCCAATATCATGTCCTTGGGAGGTATCGCCATAGCGGTAGGTGCCATGATTGATGCCGCTGTGGTCTTGATTGAAAATGCACATAAGCACCTGGAACATTGGCAACATCAAAATCCTGGCCAAGTGCTTACAGGTGAATCTCGCTGGCAACTTATAGCCGAGGCAGCCTGCGAAGTAGGCCCGGCCCTGTTTTTCAGTCTCTTGATCATTACGTTTTCATTTATTCCTGTCTTTACGCTGCAGGGACAAGAAGGAAAATTATTCGCTCCCCTCGCCTACACCAAGACCTTGGTGATGGCGGCGGCTGCCCTATTAGCGGTCACGGTAGTACCTGTCTTGATGGGCTACTGGATACGCGGTGATATTGCCTCAGAATCATCTAATCCTTTAAATCGATGGTTGATTCGCGCTTATCAACCTATTTTGCTGGGGGTACTTCGACATCCCATACTGACTATCGCAGGAGCCTTGCTGATTGCATTAAGTTCCTGGTGGCCATGGACTCATATCGGAGGTGAGTTTTTACCTCCCCTGGATGAAGGCACCTTGTTATACATGCCCTCAGCTTTACCCGGAATGTCAGCAGAACAGGCATCCCATCTCTTGCAGATCACCGATCGTATGATCAAAAACATCCCTGAAGTTGACCACGTCTTTGGCAAAGCAGGACGCGCTGATACAGCCACGGACCCTGCTCCCATGGAAATGTTCGAAACCATGATTACTTTCAAACCACATTCACAGTGGCGCCCAGGCATGACGCCTGAAAAACTGCGAGATGAGCTCGATCGTCATGTGCGCGTGCCGGGTCTGACTAATCTATGGGTACCTCCGATACGCAACCGAATTGATATGTTATCCACGGGCATTAAAAGCCCGGTGGGCATCAAGATTAACGGTCAAGACCTGCAGGCGATTAGTCGTGTTTCGCAACAGGTTGCCCGTGTGGCGCTTACAGTACCTGGGGTCAGTTCAGCTTTTGCGGAACGACTGGAAGGAGGTCATTATATCGATATCGATATCGATCGCGTAGCAGCTGGCCGATATGGTATGAATATTGATGATGTGCAAGACGTTATTCGACAAGCCGTGGGAGGAGCTGATATAGGAGAGACCATCGAGGGGGTGGCTCGCTATCCCATCAATGTACGCTACCCCCAATCTTGGCGCGATAGTCCCCGCCAGTTAAATCAGTTACTGCTGGTGACTCCTACGGGTCAACATATAGACTTAAACATGATCGCCCATGTGCATGTGGTGGATGGTCCCGCCATGTTGCGAAGTGAAGATGGTCTCCCCTCCAACTGGCTATATGTTGATATAGCGCATCGTGACTTGGCTTCAGTCGTTCTTGACCTGAAAAAAGCGATTGACCGGCAAGTGCCTTTGCCACCCGGTGTAAGCATAACGTATGCCGGACAATTTGAATCTATGCAACATGCCGCTGAACGTCTGCACCGGGTCATTCCAGCTACCTTGGTGATTATCTTCATCCTGCTTTATCTAACATTTCAGCGCATGGAGGATGCCTGGATCATCATGTTATCCATGCCACTAGCTCTTTCCGGAGGCATCTGGCTGGTCAAGTTATTGGGTTACAACATGTCAGTTGCTGTAGCCGTGGGGTTTATAGCCTTAGCCGGTGTGGCCGCTGAATTTGGTGTCGTGATGATCCTGTATTTGCGGCAGGCCATGGAACGTCAGCGTCTCCATGGCCTGCCTTGGAACGATAACCAATTGCGTGAGGCTCTCCGTGAGGGTGCCGTACAGAGGGTCAGACCCAAAGCCATGACGGTAGCCGTCATACTTGCCGGTCTGACCCCGGTGCTGCTCGGATCAGGTACAGGATCTGAAATCATGAGACGAATTGCCGCTCCCATGATTGGTGGCATGATAACAGCGCCGCTGCTATCCATGCTGCTAATTCCAGCCATCTACTGGCTAAGGTATCGTCAAGGGAGCGAGCTATGAGATCTCTGCTCGTCACAAGTAGTCAAGGCTCCATCATAGCAATCAGATGGAACCTACCACTCTGCTACCTACCCCGGCAGGCAGCAAAAAATGCTGGCTACGTCAAGCCATCATCTCAACCAACGACCCACCTGGAGTACATCATGAAACTAAAACTCATCATATCCACCCTGGCCTTATCAGCTTGTATGACCTGGACCTACTCGGCTATGGCTGATACGGCAACGGTCTCTGCATCTACATCACAACCTACCGCTACCCAACCATCACCCTCAACCCGCCCCGATCTGGTCAAAGACCAAAAATGCCTCAAAAAACACAAAGATCTTATGGGTAAACCTGGGGTTAAGAATGGGGTCAAATGCAGACAGGCTCATGGATACAAAATGAAAGATAATCAGAAATCTGACCAGGCAAGTCAACCGAACAACAAGGGAGCATAAACTAGGAAACACTTGCCAGCCCTAGGCTGACCTTGGGTAAGAAAAGACCTGTGGTCACTCCATGATAATTATCTGGAGATGACCACAGTCATTGCTGTTAAGCATTTTGCTCTCAGCATAAGGTCGTATCGAAGACATGGTATGCGTTTTCTATCCCTCAGTGCCCATAGGATTAATCAGAAGACAAATCCTAAGACCACGCCGTACTGGACTCCAATGCCATTGGCTGTTTGATTGACCATGCTTCCATTAAAGTTAAAAACCCCAATTTCTGGAGTCATTGAGACATTTTTCTTAAGATTTATCTTCACCCCAGCACCCGTCCCGAATACCTGAAAATGATTGGCGGTTGCGCCACCACTCGCAGATGGCATTTCGGTGTAAATGTACCGAAGATCTACAAACGCTGTATACCCCGGATCAATCGGGTGACTGATAATCACATCAACGCCGGGACTCCACGCATTTTTAGATTGACCTTGAATATCCAGATAGGCATATCCCATACCGGCCACGACAGCGACTTGCCATGGACTCTCTCTAGCAGTCAATCGATGCTTTACATCTATCGCCGCACCGAGCGATGGACCAACGCTTGAGTAAGGCAGCACAACGGTTGCAAGCCGATATCCAATATCCCAACTGTCAGTGAGCCCTGTGCGAATTCCAGCATGAGCCAAGAATGGTGTGAAGTTATCACGGCGAGGGGTGCCAACCGATGACCATTGTCCGCCTGTGCCTGTCATTGCCGAGTACGATCCTGGGGTAACCGTGTCAGCGGGCGAGAATCCCAGCAGCCACGAGCCAGCAAATGAAGTGGACGAGCAGGCACCCGTAACCATCATGAGCAAGACAGAAAAACGATTTAAACTATTCATACTAGGATTTTAACTCATGAGTTCATTGTCTAAAAATTTCATTTATCTACTGAAATCAAAGCAGTAGCTACACTTTGAACCGCCCCGGGTATCGCGGAGGATTAATGTTTTGAGTCAGGTTGCATGGTAGATAGCTTCCTGACTTCGTTGGTACTGTATCTCAAATTCTGCTGGTGGGATATTCCCAATAGACTCAAGGAGT
>JAJZHP010000092.1 GCA_021804355.1 Pseudomonadota bacterium
CGCTTCCATCGCTTCTGATATTGAAGCCTTACTGGTGCATTAACTACGTGATTGACGATAAGCCTTAGGAGTGAGTCCAGTCCATCGCTTGAAAGCGCGCGTAAAATTGCTGAGGTCTGAGTAACCAAGGCGCTCGCTAATGTCTTCGATGCTCAGGCGATGGTCTTCCAGCAGCAGGACGGCTCTGCGCTTGCTGCTGTCTTCTAGAAGCTCACTAAAGCTGGTTTCGTGTTGCGCTAGCTGTCGCTTGAGCGTTCGGCTGGATAAGTGCAGCGCGTTGGCCACTTGCTCAACGCTGGGAAAGCCGCTACCCGTTTTATCGGTGGGGCCTTGTTCGATCAACTGCCTAACTCGGGAAAGAAAATTGCCATGCCGACCCAGTTGCGTCATTTCCTGTTCACATTGCTCTAGGGCCAAACGAAGCGCAACAGGGTCAGCCATTAGCAAGGGATAGTCCAGATAGCTCGATGAAAATGAAAAACGGTTGTGTGGCTGGCCAAAGCGTAAGAGTCCTGAACGTGTCGGGGTCATAGCCAGGAGGCCAGGGGGTTCCGGAAAATCCAGATCCACGCGTGCAAATAATTTACGCCCCGTAGCCATGCGCCCCATGCTATAAAAACCATAGGCCAGTGCCAGAAGCACAGCTTCCCGGAGGGGATGCAGGTTCAAGGTGTCATTGATAAACAAGTGGCAGGTTCCGTGCTCTTCTTCTAGACGTAAGCTGACAAACTCGATACGCAGAGCAACGTATTTCTGGGCGATGGCCAGAGCTTCACCCACATTGCTCGCAGTCATCACGGCGAATCCAGTAAATCCATGCGAAGAGAGCTTCATACGAGCTCCCATGCATTCAGCCAAGGCAAAGGGATTGTAATGGCTGATAGCCGTGCTCAGGATGCTATTAAGGCTGGACAGTGCGACGCGTGCTGCGGGGTCATGCAGTGTCTCCTCCGTCAATCCATATTCCTTAAGCAGGTCCTGTCGTATAGGTGGGCGCATGCCCAGATCGCCCATGGCATCAAGCACCATCATGACATAGATGGCGGGAAGGCTGATGCTTGCTGGGGTCAATGCCATGAGTGAGATCCTGCGAATTTGCTGAATTACCTGAACTTTGCGCGATGTCTAAGAGGGCATCGGCCTGCCATGACAGGAAGATGGCAGAAATTACCCTGTCTTGCCAGCCGTATGCAAGGCACTGTGAGTTGATGGCCCACCCGTTGATGCTGGTTGGGCAATATCAGTAAGCTTTTTTCTTCCAGGACTGTTCTTCTTTTAGGCTGGCATCGAACTGCTCTTCCAAAAGGCTGTGAACTTCATCTTGGGCTGCTTTGGGTTTATCAAAGGCCGAGGCCGTACTGACCTTACCCAGTTCCTGCATGATGCCTTCGATGCGGCTGGTCATCTGGGTATGGTAAGGGCTGGGGGGTAAATGACTGAGTTCATCCAGGGCGCGTTGATAAAGCAGTAATGCCATAGGGGCTTTTCCTTCCCGGCGAGCTTCATCAGCTTTAAACATGAGTGCATCCACGGACACCTGGGAAGCCATGAGTTTGAGGTGATTAAGTAGCTGGCGAGCTCGACCTGTTTCCATATGCCCACTGGAATTAAGGGATTGTACAAAGCGAGCGGCACTGATCAGGGCTCGGCGTATGTCTTGGGCTTCCTGTTGTGAAGTGATTTTATGGGCAGGAGGGGCCCCTGATTGTGTCAGCTGAGCTAGTTGCTGCTGAGATTGTTCCAGTAATTTGAATGCCCGCTGATTTGCAGGTTCCAGCTGAGTTAGCTCCTGCATGCTCTGCTGTACCTGTTCTAAGGCATATTGGCTCATCAGCTTACCCAGATAATGCATGGGCACGCTATCAAGCAGGTCCAGAAAGGAACCTGCCCGCCGGTTTAAGGCATTTATTTTCTGGCGTCGCCGTTCGCGCGCTGCTTCGATATTACGGTTGACAAGCCATAGTGCACTGATAATCAGTACTGCGATGACGACCGCTCCGACGATAAGGCTCCACGACATAGTTGGCTCCAAGGTAACACTGCCATAAGTGTAGCTGCCCTGGAGCAACCTGCATCATGTACGAACTCCCTGGCGGTGCAGCAGGGCATAATAAAGGACAGGGATGACCACCAAGGTGAGGACGGTCGATACCAGTATGCCGAAGATCAGCGAAATGGATAGGCCATTGAAGATCGGATCATCGAGAATAAAGCAAGCTCCAATCATGGCGGCAAGGGCTGTCAGTATGATGGGGCGAGCTCGCGTGGCGGCAGCTTCTACCACAGCATCCTCCAGGATCTTGCCATTAGCCAGCTGAATATTGATGAAATCAACTAGCAAAATGGAGTTACGCACGATGATGCCTGCCAGGGCAATCATGCCAATCATAGACGTAGCAGTGAACTGATCACCCAGTAAGGCATGACCTGGCATGATGCCAATAACAGTCAAAGGAATAGGCATCATGATGACCAGAGGCACCAGGTAGGACCCGAACTGGGCCACTACCAGCAAATAGATCAGGATCATACCGACTCCATAGGCCAGTCCCATATCTCGGAATGTTTCGTAGGTGATTTGCCATTCCCCATCCCATTTGATGGCGTATTGGCGCAAGGTGTCCTGCGGTTGATGGGTAAAGTACTCTTTTAAGGGAAGGCCATGAGGGACGGCCAGCTCGTGAATAGCATGACGCATGGCAAACATGGCATACAGGGGGGAATCAGTTTTACCGCTCACATCAGCCATGACTTCACTCAGTGGCAACAAATCCTTGTGATAGAGCCAGGGATCATCAACCCCCTGATGCCACTGTACCAGATCACTTAAGGAGATGAGTTGTCCGTGAGCATTGGTGACGGTCAGCGCCATGGTGGCATCAAGCCGAGCGTTATCTGTAGCGGGCAGGCCCAGGTGCAGGGGGACAGCATAGCGATTATTATCGGTATGCAAGATGCCGATATCCATGCCACTGAGACCAAGTGCTAAAGTCTGGACAGCCGCATCACGGTCTACGTTAAGGCTGGCTGCGCGAGCCTGATCGATATGCGCGATTTCTACCGGAGGGTTGCTAGGTTGAGTATCATCCAGGCTGACGATGTCCGGGGTATGGGCAAAAACACGGCTGATGGCAGAGGCCAGTTGGCGTCTGCCCGCATCATCCGGGCCATAAATCTCGGCCACAATAGGTGACAAGACCGGCGGGCCCGGTGGCACCTCGACAACTTTCAATCGGGCGCCAAAGCGTTCAGCTATCGGGGTGAGCTGAGGGATCAGGGCTTGGGCTATGGCATGGCTGGAGCGATGTCGGTCATGCTGATCCACTAGGTTGACCTGCAAATCTCCTTGCCACGGCTGGGTGCGACTGTAGTACTGTCGTACCAGTCCGTTGAAGTTGATGGGTGAAGCTGTTCCGGCATAAGCCTGATAATTGGTGACTTCCGGAACGCGAGCCACGACCCGTCCCAATGCGTGCAAGAGGGCTGAAGTATTTTCAAGCGGGCTTTGGTGAGGCAGATCAACCACCACCTGAAACTCTGATTTATTGTCAAACGGTAACATTTTCAGAATGACAGCTTTGAACCCTACCAGGGAGCAGGAGGCAACTATCAGGATGATCAGGCCTGCATAGAGGCGATGACGATTGCGTCTGCCAAGTTCAGGGTGCAAGAAAGGACGAAGCACACGGTTAAAAATAGGAGGGTGTGCGACCGGGTCCGTATGGCCATGATCACCCAGCAACCAACGCAGGGCCAGATAAGGAGTAATGGTAAAGGCAATGGCCAGGGAGAGCAGCATGCCCATGGAAGCATTGATGGGAATAGGACTCATATAGGGACCCATCAGCCCGCTGACAAAAGCCATAGGCAGTAAGGCAGCAATCACGGTCAGAGTAGCCAATATGGTAGGCCCACCCACTTCATCTACGGCAGCCGGTATCCATGAAACCATGGGGCCCGTGGAAAGGCGGCGATGTCGGTGTATATTTTCCACCACCACGATAGCGTCATCCACCAGAATGCCTATGGAAAATATCAGGGCAAACAGCGATACCCGGTTGAGGGTAAAACCTACAGCCCAGGAAGCAAAAAGCGTAACGGCGAGCGTCAGGAGTACAGCCGCTCCTACAATCAGGGACTCGCGCCGACCTAAGGAGAAAAACACCAGAATGATCACGGAGGTGGTGGCAAAAATCAGTTTTTCGATCAGTTTTGAGGCCTTAGCCTGGGCGGTTTGTCCATAATTACGGGTGACCGTGAGGGTAACATGGGGAGGAATCAGGCTGTTTTTTAGTCCATCTACGGTACTGAGCAGATTTTTGGCGACATCCACGGCGTTGGCACCAGCAATTTTGGTGACGGCCAGAGTGACAGCAGGTTGTTCGCCCTGACGGGTGCCTGTCCATACATAATGATGAGGCTGGTCAGGTCCACGTGAAATATGAGCGACTTCTGAAAGGTAAACAGGTTTATTGCCGGTCATGCCCACGACCAGATTTTGTACATCCTCAACTGTGCGTAAGAAGTCATTGCTGATGAGAGTGACTTGCGCGTTGTTGCTGACGATACTGCCGGCGCGCGTGGCTACATTAGCAGACGACAATACTTGTTCTATTTGCAGGGCGCTGAGTTGGTGGGCCCGCAAGGCATCGGGATCCATATCAATTCTGAGGATGTCGCCAGGTCCGCCGATCGTGCTGACTTCACGCGTGCCGGGTACGCGTTTTAAGGACATTTCCAGACTGTGAGCCACCCGTTCCAGATCATAAGCGCCCTGGGTCAGGTCGGAGGTAGAGAGGGTTAATGCCAAAATCGGGACATCATCGATACCCATGGGCTTGACCAGAGGTTCACCTGCATGCACACCTGGCGGTAGCCAGTCACGATGGCTTTGCAGGGTATCCCACAGTCTGATCAAGGCGTCATTGCGTGAAACCCCTACTTTATATTGCAGGGTTAAAATAGCCATGCCTGGTGTGGAGACCGAGTACACATGATCCATGCCGCGTACTCGAGCCAACACCTGTTCAGCGGGACCTGCCACTAGATGTTCCACTTCACGGGCATCTGCGCCCGGCAATGGGATCATGACATTAGCCATGGTCACGTTAATTTGCGGCTCTTCTTCTTTAGGCGTGACCGATAAGGCAAAGATGCCCAGCAATAAGGCAACCAAAGCCAGCAGGGCAGTTAAAGGGGTGTTAATAAACCGCTGTGCAAGTCGACCAGCAATTCCCATCGTGACTCTCCTTTAAGGGCGGGATCCAGCAGCTACCGGGTCCAGAGCAATATGTTCACCAGACTGCAGGCCAGCCAGCACCTCAACATATCCGCCGGGTAAGCTCTGCCCTAGCCTGATCTGGCGAAGTTCAGGAGTTTCGTTGCCGTGCAGGCAATAGACCGCAGTCAGCTCTGAACGATGCAACACAGCTTGCATGGGGATAATCAGGCGACGTTGCATGCCAATGACAAAGTGTGCAGTCACCAGTTGTCCGGGCAACAGTCCTTCCGCATTAGCCAGATGTAGACGTGCTTCTGTCGTATGGGTTGCCGGATCAGCTGTGGGAAGCAAAGTCAGGGATGATGAGGCTATCCAGCGTAACTGGCCAGGCACCTCAAGGTAGGCTTTATTACCGGCGCGTACAGCTTCCAGCCGGGTTTGAGGAATTTGAGCTGAAGCTCGCAACCACGCGGGATCAAAACCCACCGCCAGAGGGGTGCCAGGAGCAGCCATGTCACCGACTTCCACCAGCAAAGCAGCCATAACCCCCCCGTAAGGAGCCACAATATTGGCAAAACCACGTGAGGTTTTTTGCTGGGCCAGATCAGCTTGCAGGCTGCGTACATGGGCATCAGCGCTGCGTAAAGTTGCCTGAGCCTGATCGTATTGGGCTTGTGAGACAAAATGCTGTGACAACAGCTGTTGCATGCGTGCAAATTGATCAGCGGCATTTTGCCGTTGCACCTCAGCTTCATGCACACGAGCTTCCGCAGCAGCCATTTGCTGGTCAGCCACCGAGGTATCAATACGCATGATGATCTGGCCAGCCTTGACCCGATCCCCTGCACGAAAATTGATGCTCTCGATACGGCCAGAAGTCTGTGCGCTGACCGTGGACTGGCGTTCAGCCTCGATGGTGGCCACCGTATCATACGTGGATTCTACCTGCTGGTAAGCCACGGTAGCTTGTGCCAAGGGCGCCGCTACAGCGGCGTCCATGATCCCTAACAGCAGCAGGCCTGCTGCCAATTGAGTGACGACAGTGTTCACGGCTTGACTTCCTCTGGCAGTCCAGCAGCTTTCAGGATCGTCATCATGGGGCACCAGTTGCTGAATGCTGACTGAAACAAGTTGAGACCTACAAAAGCGGTCAGAAGGAACCAGGCTGGGTTAACGAAATGGCCCAGCGCAACACTCACCATGATAAACAAACCAGCAATCATACGTAATGCGCGTTGTACGGTCATGAATTTTCCCCTTGGAATGGTCAGTTACAAGTCTAATAATATACCCCTGGGGGTATAAATGCAAACTCAACCGTGTTCTGCGTCAGGCGGGCTGTCTTGCGCCAGTTCAGTGTTGATGCCCAACGATGTCAGATTTTCACAAATCACATGTTCTACGGCAAAGCGAAACAGATAATGAGGTCCTCCCGCTTTGAAACCGGTACCCGACAAACCCTGGCCACCAAAAGGTTGACAACCCACCGCAGCGCCAATCTGGTTGCGGTTAATGTAGAGGTTGCCTACCGGCCAGGGCTGCTGGGCCAGTTGAAGTTGTTCGGGGACGCGGCTTTGCAGACCCAGGGTAAGCCCGTAACCAGAATGATGTATCCAGGCATGGATCAAAGCTAGATCCTCGAGTGGGTAGGTCACTACATGCAGGATAGGGCCAAAAATTTCTTCTTGCGGCAGGGTGTCCAGGGTGCACTTGTGTACAGAGGGAGCAACGAAACACCCTGTCTCCGGGCAGGAGGCCATAGCCACTCGTTCTGCTCGCTGATCGAGTTCACGTTGATAGCTGCGCAGAGTGTCTCGGGCTTTCAGATCGATGACAGGGCCAATATCGGTGGCCGGATCACAGGGATCGCCGACCACCAGTTGTTCAACCGCGTCGGTGAGTAAAGGCAAAATACTGGCCTGCATGCTGTCTTGAATAAAGAGGATACGGCAGGAAGAACAGCGTTGACCGGCGCTATTAAAAGCGGAGGTCATGACATCGCGAATCACATGCTGAGGTAAGGCAGTACTATCAGCGATCATGACATTAAGACCGCCGGTTTCCGCAATCAGGGGTAATATGGCACGGTGATGATCTGCCAGCATCCGGTGTAGGGTCTGACCTGTCTGCGTGGAGCCTGTCAAGGCAACGCCCGATAGGCGAGGATGGCGCAGTAAGGCATCGCCGACCACCTCAGATTGTCCCAGGATGAGATGGAGTGCAGAGCTGGGGATGCCACAGGTGAGTAAATCGCGCACCATGCGCTCAGCGATTAACGGTGTTTGTAGCGCGGGCTTAACCACGACGGTATTGCCACTGACCAGGGCAGCAGCCACTTGCCCGAGACAGATAGCGAGGGGAAAGTTCCATGGACTGATGCATAAAAATACACCACGTCCCTGCCAGTGCAGGGTATTTCTTTCTCCGGTGATATTAGGCAAGATCATGGGATGGGCCAGAAACTGTTCGGCCTGAGCACTGTAATACCGACATAGATCACTAGCTTCACGCACTTCAGCCAGGGCATCAGCGATCACTTTACCCCCTTCATGGACCAGCAGACTTATATAGTCCATAAGGTCTCGCTCGAGCAGGTCAGCCATACGTATCAGACATTGTGCGCGAATCATGGCAGGTGTGGCGTTCCAGGCCGTAAAGCCTAAGGATGCTGCTTGCATGGCAAGGTCGGCGGCGGCAGCTTCAGCCCAGTGGATCTGGCTCAGAATGCGCCCATCGGCGCGAGAATGATGCGTATGGACTTCCCCTGGCAAGGGTTGGCCATGAATCAGGCTATAGGCTTGGTCGGGTGTCTTGGGGTGAGCCAGAGCTTCGGCAACAGAGGCAAGAGCGGCCGTATTATCCAGACCAAAACCTTGCGCACGTCGCAAGGGATATACCGCCAGGTAGGGGGGAGGCAGGCCAGGGGATGGGTGGGTACCCGTTCTAAGCCGGGGATCAGCCATAATTTCCTCCGTATCCAGCTCGGGCAGGGCCAGCTGGGCGACAAATGATTGATTGCTTACATTTTCCAGTAACCGGCGCAATAGATAGGGCAATAAGACATCAAAACTGCCAACGGGGGCGTAAGTTCGGCAGGAACAGCCAGTTTCAGCCTGGTGTAGCTTATGCAAGGTGTCGCCCATGCCATGCAATTTTTGAACTTCATAAGCCCGACCTTCGGCTATTTCATGAATCCAGGCCAGGGTATGTGCATTATGGGTGGCAAATTGCGCCCGCAGGTGTCGGGACCGTAGTAATTGTTGGGCACAGGCAAGGTAGGCAAGATCAGTATGTGCCTTGCGTGTGTATACCGGATATTGAGCCAGAGCTAGTTGCTGGGCTAGTTTAATTTCGCTGTCCCAGTAAGCGCCTTTAACCAGCCTGACGTTAACGCAGATAGCTTGCTGGACGGCCAGATCGTCGAGTTTTTTCAGGATTTCTGGGGCTCTGAGCTGATAGGCCTGTACAGCGATACCCAGTCCATCCCATCCCGATAGATCCGGGTGCCTGCGTAGGGCCTGAAAAACCTTGAGTGCCAGATTCTGGGTGTCGCAGGTTTCAGCATCCAGAGTCAAGTCAATGCGGTGTTGGGCTGCCATTTTGGCCAGCCAGAGCGCGCGCTCAATCAGAGCAGGCAGGCATGGCGTATCCTTGCCTGCCTCAAATCGGGCATGCAAGGCTGAGAGCTTAATCGAGATGCTATCGTGTTGCGGGCGGCGGTTCATCCCCAGTGTCTGGAGAGCTTGGGCGTAGCGATTCAGATACAGCTCGGCATCGTGTTGTCCCAGAGCTGATTCACCTAACATATCAAAGGAATAACTGAAATTTTCTTCTCGCCGCCGTAATGCGGAGGCAAGATCTTCTGCCCATACGAACTTTCCAGCCATCGCATGAAGACTCTGGCGTAGGGTATTTAAAAACAGCGGGTCAGCCAGACGGTGCAGCCATGTAAGTTCGCTGTGTTGAAGATAACGTTGACCCCACTGCAGGGCATGCTCAGTCAGGCGCACTGACCAATCGGCAGGCGATGAATGCTCAGGGACCCAATGACCCTGTTGCAGCATATGTTGCGCAAAACGTAAGGCTGTGGTCTCATCAGGAATGCGTAGCAGACACTCGGCGAGCGACATCAACGCCCAGGACTCTTTTGAGTTCAGGCCAAAATCGCTAAGCAATTGCGCCATAAGGTGAGGAGACTGCCCGCGTATATGCTCTATCCAGGCGGTCGCTTTTTGGTGTACGCGTTGCTCTCGGGCAGTATCAAGGCGAGTCTGCTCAAGCAGTACTCCAACGGCCCGGGACTCCTCCGTGTTAGGTTGCGTCATCTGCATATCGCTTCCCCCAGGCGGTTATCACCGCCTCAACCTTTAGTCTATGCCTAATGGCCACGAAGGCAAGGAATCTCGTAAAAGTGCAAAGTTGATGAAGTCTCCCACCGCTAAACGCCTTGCAACGTTGTAGCGGGGGTTTCCTGGGTCAACGACCAGAGCGCAGAGATGGAGTTACCACCACCACGACTTACCTCGGTCTCACCAAGCGTGGGCCGTGTTACCACAGCCGGTTCGGAGCCCTCCGCCCCTACCTGGATCCTTGTGATTCTG
>JAJZHP010000011.1 GCA_021804355.1 Pseudomonadota bacterium
CCAGTATCTGGGGGCATCCTCGTCCAGAGATCTCTGAGATACGTTGACGAACATAGGATTGATACCAACGCTCAACGGTGGCGCTGCCGATCTGATGTGTCATGGTCAGCCTACGCTGACTGACACCCACTTCGTGAGCCTCAAACACCTCTAGCCGATAGGTCTCTGTAGAACGCAGACGTGGACGAATGCCGGTAAATTGGTGCCTGAAATAACGCTGACATTGCGGGCAATGATACTTGGGCACACTTAAATGCAGCACCATGATCTGGTTACCCTGACGGGTATGCTTGAGAGTACGTTGATAGGTCGCTTTGATACGCACCGATGGGTGCTGGCAATACACACAGGCAGGGCGATCCTGCGGCTGTGCCCAGACCTGAATATCACGGCCACGTTCCACGCGCTGAACTACCCAACCTTGTATTCCAAGGATAGAATCTATTGGGGACATCGGTATTACCTCCATTAAGCCTGTTTTTCGCAACAACAAGTTTAATGAATACCTCATGTCCCCCGTTTATGATGAAGAGCCCAGAATTGGAGGTTAATGGTAAAACAGAATAGGTGTTCATTCGCTCATGATATGTATATTAACGATTGCCGAGGTGCCTGATGGATCTAAACCAATTAAAGACATTCGTCATGGTTGCTGAGACAGCCAATCTGACCAAGGCATCCGAGTTGCTCTTTCTTAGTCAGCCGGCTGTCAGCGCACAGATCAAAGCGCTGGAATCTGAATTTGGCGTCGAACTGTTTCAGCGCACCGCGCGTGGCATGATCTTAACCGTTGCTGGCCAAGCCATGAAACAGGACGCCATAAAAGCTCTTGCAGCAGCCAAGGGAGTGTTGTCGAGGGCACAGAACTTTCGTAATGGAGTCAGTGGCGAGTGCCGCATCGGAACGATCTCAGAGCCAGTAATCCTGCGTCTCGGAGAACTTCTGTCCCACTTGACGCTAGCTCACCCTAATCTATCGTTACGATTGACGCAAAGCATCTCCGGCATCGTGATCGAAAGCGTTCTGGAAGGTAGGCTTCACGGTGGGTTTGTGCTCGGCGATGTGAATGACCTGCGCATTGTGTCAATGCCCATTCACACGATTACTTTGCGAGTTGTGGGCCCATTTGCATGGCGGAATCGCATCCTCAATGCAGATTGGGAGGAAATTGCGGAACACCCATGGATCGGCATGCCAGCTAAATGCTCTTTTCACCGCACAACTGCCAATCTGTTTGCACGTCATGGTCTATCCCCGCATAGCATCATTGAGGTCGACCAAGAAAGCACCGTACGTCAGATGGTCAAGTCAGGATTGGGCCTGGCCTTAATTCGCGAGGACGTAGCACTCGACGCTGAAGAAAAACAGGAAGTTGCCATTTGGCCCAAGGGCATGGAAAAAGACACGCTAAACTTCATCTACCTGAAGTCAGAGACCAACTCACCGATAGTCCCCATTTTGTGCGAGGGAGTGAACAAGATCTGGGATCGGGACCTTAACAGCTGAATGATCCTCGGGGCAGATGCAGTATTGGCTACTACTGAGAGCCCTCTACCGCCTAGAAAATCTCTAAAACCTTCTCAATATCCCTAATTCGTACCTTACCGCTGAGCGAATAAGTTATGCGTTCAACGTCCGTGATGCCTTGACGATTTACATCTGTGACATAGGGCCAACTGTAGATCCTGGCTGTGTAACCAGTATGCCTACATACATCCATTCGGATTTTCCGAAGATAGAGATCACGCTAGCAAATTGAAGAGAGATATTTGCAAAACTAATCAATTCAACAGATGGCAACATTCCGAAAATGCGAATGGATGAGTGATATCAAGACTTACTAAAGTGTGAACTTAGTAACTTGGGTTTCAATTTTTGACTTTATGGAGTATGAACATGCAATCTCGCCACTACGTTACCGGCATCCTGTGTTGCCTAGCAGCTACTGTTTCTTGGGGAGCGATGTTCCCGGTGATGACCAACGCCCTGCGTTACATGGACCCATTCACCTTTACCACCCTGCGTTACAGTCTTGCCGGCCTTGCATTCCTTGCGCTGCTACTCATGCGCGAAGGTAGCCAGGCCCTGTCGCTCAAAGGAGAGCGTTGGGGGCTGGCATGGCTATTCGGTTCTGCAGGATTTGCTGGTTTCGGATTCCTCGTATTCTTAGGGCAGAAACTTGCTGGACCAAGCGGAGCGCTAACCGCATCTATCATGATGGCAACGATGCCGATGCTGGGCATGTTTGTGATCTGGGCTCTGCGTAAAGTTCGACCTCCACTGTTTTCATTCGCGTTCATCTGTACGTCATTTGCCGGTGTGGTCGCGGTGATCACTAAAGGCGATCTGAATGGATTGCTGGTCAATCCATCCGCCTATGTAGCAAACATACCCGTGGTCCTCGGTGCACTGTGCTGGGTCTTCTACACGGTGGGCGCCTCCTACTTTCCAAAGTGGAGTCCTTATCGCTACACGGCCGTGACCACGCTGCTAGGGCTGACGACCGTGTATGCAATTGATCTTGTTTTGCTGGCGCTTGGGGTCATCCATTACCCTTTAGCATCCACTGTCCTAGCTGTAGCACCACACCTTCTTTACATGGCTTTTGTGGCTGGCCTGATTGGTGTGCTTTGCTGGAACATTGGCAATAAAATACTTACTCCGCTCAATGGCGTGCTGTTCATGGACGTGGTGCCAATCACGGCATTCACGGTTTCAACGCTCACTGGCGTGACGCCTGAACCTATGCAGATTGCTGGGGCAGCGGTGACAGCAACGTCTCTCCTGCTGAACAACATCTACCAGCGTCGTGCTCATAAAGCTGTGGTCGGATCTCTACCTGTATCCAATCAAGCTCAGACACCAGTTCTCGTAGAAGCGCCTTGATCACAGGTAAGTAGATTAGTTTAGAGTTATGAAAACTTATTTTTGCGCGCGAAAGTGATAAAGCAGCTCGCCCAGGCATGGCCTGGGCGAAGCGATATTGAGCAAGCGGAACTCACAGCGCCAAAGGCGCGAAGGTGCCAGGGATCAAAGCCAGCAGGTCTATACGATTAGTGGTTAGTGAAATAAGTGATTATATTCATATAGAGACCCGGCGGCTCTCTGCCGTATTCGAAACTTGGGTACTCTTTCATCGCGTTAATCCTGTTGGTTTCAAAAATTCGCTTCATCCAATATCGCTGCACAGCAGCGTTCATGGTGCTGTCGAAGAAGTTTTGGAGCAGATTAATCAGGCGTTCACTCGACATTTGATTCATTTCTACTAGGATTTAGGCATGGATTTTAGCGTTTTGTTTAGATAGCTCTGGGGGCTGCGGTGCTGGGGGGTTTATGTTTATCCTCATAGGTTATGTTGTTTCTATAGTCACTATATTCGGTGGTTATATTGTTGCCGGTGGACATATTGCGGCACTCTTTCAACCCATTGAGTTAGTGATGATTTTTGGTGGTGCTTTTGGTGCTTTCCTCGGAGGCAATGGTGGTAAGCCGTTCAAAGGCATAGGCAAGGCTGTTCCCGGTGTATTCAAGGGTAGTAAGGTAACCAAGGATTTATTTCTTGAGTTGTTCACATTGCTATTTGAGATTTTATCTAAGGCGCGTAAAGAAGGGCTGATGTCCATTGAAGCGGATATCGAAGATGCCCATGCCAGTCCCATTTTTACCAAATATCCTAAAGTGCTATCTGATCATCATATCGTTGATTTTATTAGTGATTACCTGCGTATGATGGTCAGCGGTAATCTGAATGCCATGGAGATGGAAAATCTCATGGACCTGGAAATTGATACACATCATCTCGAGGGTCATGCACCCATTGGCGCGGTTCAGGGGCTTGCAGATGGCATGCCGGCATTTGGTATTGTGGCAGCGGTTATGGGGGTGGTGCATTGTATGGAGTCTTTGTTTTTGCCGCCTAACGAGTTGGGCATATTGATAGCCCATGCGTTGGTGGGAACCTTTCTTGGTATCTTGCTCTCCTATGGCTTTGTTGCTCCGATTGCAGCGGCCATGGTGCATCGTCTTGAAGATGAAACCGTGATTTATAAATGCATCAAGATGGTTTTGATGGCCAGTGTCAACGGTGCAGCACCGCAAGCCTGCGTAGAGTTTGGGCGCAAGGCGCTGTTTTCCACCGATCGGCCTTCTTTTGCTGAACTGGAAGAGCATGTGAAGCAATCACGAAACTCGGGCAAATAGGTGGTGAGGATCATTAAGCCATGAGCATTGACTCGCAACGGCCTATTGTCGTCAAAAAAATTAAAAAAGGGGGGCATGGGCATCATGGTGGAGCTTGGAAAATAGCTTATGCCGACTTTGTGACGGCCATGATGGCGTTCTTTTTGCTGATGTGGTTGCTTAGTTCTGTCAATAAAGCCAAGTTGCGTGGTATCGCTGATTATTTTTCGACCACGGTGCAGGCGGCGATGTTTAATTCCAACGGTACGGGTAATCGTGAGAGTATTATGGATGGAGGCGGCAAGGATCTGTCACGTCCTTCGGGCGATTCCAACAAGAAGATCAAAGAAGTTCCTAACACCCATGACAATCAGGCACCCGAGGCCGTGGAGTCGGCCCAGGGCAAGAAGATTAAACAACAACAGCAACAATTAGAAAAAGAGCAGCTTGAGAAACTAGAGAAAAATATCCAGTCGACCATCGATAGCCATCCTGAACTGTCCAAGCTCAAGGATCAGATCGAACTCAGTATGACCCCTGAGGGCTTACGCATTCAGATTATGGATGAGAAGAATCGTCCGATGTTTGCATCTGGTTCCGTTAATCTTGAGCCTTATACGCGCGAGCTTTTGCATGAAATCGGCAAACTGCTGAATAATGTTCCCAATCGTATCAGTATTGCAGGACATACCGATGCGGCCCCCTATGGTGGAGACCATATTGGCTATAGCAATTGGGAGTTATCCGCTGATCGGGCCAATGCGTCACGGCAGGAATTGTTAGCCGGTGGGATGCAATCGGATAAGGTGCTGCGTGTCGTCGGGTTGGCTGATGCGGTTCCCTATGATCCAGATAATGTATTTAATCCCGTTAATCGCCGTATCAGCATCACGGTACTGAATGCGGCAACAGAAACGGCTGTGCTTTCAGGCATGGGAAGAGATGGCATGAGTGTGAAACAACTTCAACAAAACGGAATGTGAGCGCGTGCGTTTACTCCGTATGGTCATGATACAAGGGATGGCCTGGTTGCTGGTTTTAAGTATGCCCTTGGGTTTGTTGACGGGGACTTTGCTACAGATATTGCTCGTACAAACAACGTTAATGGTTTGGGATAAGAAGGAAAAAAGTGAACGTTGGATGCATCTGGCGTTATCGGGCCTGTTAGCCTGGCAGCTGAGTATCCCTGCAAGCGTACATGCAGCGCTTTATGATGCCTTAATTTTCGCTGTACTCTGGTTGATCTTTGGCGCTGTCGATCAGGATAGGGTGCCTTTGTATTTGAGCTCGCGGCTAGCTTGTGAGTGTTTGGAGCAACAGCTTCCCGCATCAGCGAAAATTTGGGTGGATTTAGGCTGTGGTAATGGCCAAGTGCTGGCGTGGATGGCTAGCCGTTATCCTGGTATTAGTTTTTTGGGGGTTGAGCAAGCCTGGGTGCCCTGGCTTTGGGCGTGCTGGCGGTGCAGACAATTACAAAACTGTACGGTGCTGCGCGGTAATCTGTGGAATATATCCTTAGCATCAGCCGATGTTGTCTATGCGTTTTTATCCCCTGCGCCTATGACCGCTTTGTGGCATAAAGTGAATGCTGAAATGCGCCCTGGGACTTGGATGGTCAGCAATAGTTTTGCGGTCCCTGATGTTAAACCTGCTCAGATTGTCGATGTCGGGCAGACCTTGCAAACACGTCTATTTTGTTATGAACTTGGACGCAGCTGACGTTCAAGTGCAGAGGCAAAAAGCTGTCTGTCACGTAGGTTCAGCGCATTTTGACTGGACTGAGCCAGGCCAGCATCACGCAGATCCTGCAAGAGATTTCGTGTAGCCAGTCGATCACCAATATTGGTTGATGTCAGCAGTTCTCCACGATGGTTGAGTGCTGTCGCTCCACGGTCGATTACTTGGGCAGCCAGCGGGATGTCCTGGGTAATCACCAGGTCTCCGGCTTGTATATGGCTGATAATATACCGGTCAGCCACATCAAAACCTTGCTCGACCTGTAGGCCCTTGACCCAGGCTGAGGCAGGCAGGCGCACATAAGTATTGGCCACGAAGGTCGTGGAGGTTTGCGTTCGTTCCGCGGCTCGGAACAGTAGATCGCGCAAGGCGACCGGGCACGCATCAGCATCTACCCAGATGTGCATGTCGCGATGATCTCCAGAATTTGTTGGCCATACCGCTCAGCCTTGCGTTGTCCTATGCCATGTATGCGTAGCAATTCCTCGAGGCGTTTGGGGCGCTGAGTAGCTAATTCCCGCAAAGAACGGTCATGCAGAAGGGTATAGGGTGGTACGTTCAGGTGCTCGGCTTGTTGTTTGCGCCATGTTCTCAAAGCCTGGGCAAGTTGGTCTGAATGAGGGGCTTTCACGGCTGAGGAGGTATCGTAGAGGGCGCGAGACTTCGTCACACGCTGACGCCTGAATAATAGGTTCTGTTCGCCGCGAAGAACGGGACGAGCAGCTTCGGTTAACATCAAAGCGCCATGTCGTTCAGCTTGCGCAGCAAGATAACCCAGCGCAAGCAATTGGCGGATGACGGCTCGCCAGCCTTGTTCATCCAGATCCTGACCTATCCCGAACGTTGAAAGCTTATGGTGCTCATAGTTGATGACCTGGGCAGTCCGCTGTCCGCGCAAGATGTCGATGATATGACCGCTACCAAAGCGTTGGCCACTACGGTAAATGCATGACAGGGCTTTTTGTGCTGCGGTAGTACCATCCCAGCGTAATGGGGGATTCAGACAAATATCGCATCGGCCGCAAGGACCTATGGATTCGCCAAAGTATCGCAGTAACTGTATCCTTCGGCATTCAGCTGACTCACAAAATGCCAGTAAGGCATCAAGTTTTCGTTTCTCCAATAATTTCTGCGTCAAATCAGCCGTTGATGCATCAATACGTTGGCGCTGCAATACGGCATCTTGTAGCCCATAAAACATACAGACATCTGCAGGATCGCCATCTCTTCCTGCGCGTCCGGTTTCCTGATAATACGCTTCCAGGCTTTTGGGAATATCCATATGCACGACAAAACGAACATCGGGTTTATCGATACCCATACCAAAGGCGATAGTTGCCACCATGATCAGGCTGTCTGCTGAAATGAATTGACGCTGGTGACGGGCTCGGTCCTGTGTGCTCATGCCAGCATGATAAGGCAGCGCTTCGTACCCTTCATCGTTCAGCCAAGCTGCTAGCTCATCAACTTTCTTGCGCGATTGACAATAGATGATGCCTGATTCACGGCGATGGGCGCGCAGGAATTCCTTGAGTTGAGCGCGTGGCTGCGTTTTCTCCAGCACACTGTACTGTAAGTTAGGGCGGTCGAAGCTGGCGACAAATACCTGATCGACAGCCAGGTTCAAGTGCCTAATGATTTCTTCCCGAGTGGGTAGATCTGCCGTTGCTGTCAGGGCCAGTCGAGGTATATGGGCGAACTGCTCATGGAGTTTGGCCAGTTGCAGGTACTCCGGCCGAAAATCATGTCCCCATTGGGAAAGGCAGTGGGCTTCATCAATGGCAAATAACGCCAGTCCTTGCACAGCATCGATCTGTTGTAGCAGATCCATAAAGCGGGCTGTCCCCAAGCGTTCCGGAGCCACATAAAGCAGTTTAAGATCCCCGGCTAAGGCTCTGCGTTCGATGGAAGAGGCTTCTTGCCAGTTCAACGAAGAATTTAGATAGGCTGCATTGATGCCTAGTTGTAAGAGTGCATCTACCTGATCCTGCATCAGTGCAATCAAGGGTGAAATCACCACTGTAAGCCCGGGTCGTAGCAGAGCGGGGATCTGAAAACACAGTGACTTTCCCGCCCCCGTCGGCATGAGCACCAGCGCATCGCCCCCCGCCAGGATGTGACGTATCACCGTTTCTTGATGGCCACGGAAGGAAGAATAACCGAAAACGCTACGTAGAGTATGGAAGATATCTGACATGAGGGGATGATAGCAGATTCCGGATAAGGGATCGTAACTTGACATTAGACGATCGGTCTACTAGGATGAGCGTATGACACGACAAACGCACTATCAAGATACCCGCGAGCACCTGCTGAATGTAGGAGAGCGCGTTATGCGCGGTCAGGGCTTTGCAGCGACGGGTTTGACAGAAATTCTCAAGGAAGCCGAAGTTCCCAAGGGTTCTTTTTATCATTATTTCAAGTCTAAGGAAGCCTTCGGGGTAGCTTTGCTGGAGCGGTATTTTGCCAGGTACCTGGAAGAGCTTGATGCTTTTCTGGGGCATACAGGTGCTCCTGATGAGCGTTTATTAGCTTACTTCCGTCAGTGGATTGATCGTATGCAGGCCGTGGGTTGTACCCAGGGATGCTTTGCGGTCAAGTTATCGGCCGAGGTATCGGATCTTTCAGAAGATATGCGGTTGGCCTTGGTGGCAGGTCGTGAGGCCGTCGTCAGACGACTGGCCGTCGCCTTACGGCAGATACAGGAGCTGCAGGGTGAAAAACGTGATGCGGCAGATATTGAGGTAGGTGCGGAGTCACTGTATGCCCTGTGGTGTGGAGCTGACTTGGCTGCCAAAGTGCAGCGTGGCGATACTCCATTGCAAGCAGCATGGATATTGACGCGTCGTATTTTAAATAGAAGTGACATGACAACGTAGAAGTTTCTCCAGGAGATCAAGCATGACCAATACCTTATTTACCCCTGTACACGTAGGTTCTATGACCTGGCCCAATCGCATCGTGATGGCACCTTTGACGCGTATGCGCGCCACCCAACCAGGTGATGTTCCGGCACCGATGTCTGTTACGTATTACGAGCAACGTGCAACAGCTGGGTTGATTATCTCTGAGGCGGCACAGATCTCGCCGCAAGGTAAAGGCTACATGGCTACTCCGGGTATTTATTCCGCTGAGCAGATTCAAGGTTGGCGGAAAGTGACGGATGCGGTTCATGCCGCTGGTGGTCGTATGGCTTTGCAGTTATGGCATGTAGGGCGCGTATCTCATCACTCCCTGCAGCCTGACCAACAGTTGCCTGTCTCTGCATCAGCACTGCCTTATCAAAACCGTACAACGATCATGGGGGAGGAGGGTACCCCGGTACGCGTGGATTGTGACACGCCGCGTGCGTTGCGCACCGATGAGATCCCAGGCTTGGTGGAGACTTACCGAAAAGCGACAGAAAATGCGCGCGAAGCCGGTTTTGATATGGTGGAAGTACATGCTGCCCATGGATATCTACTGCACC
This sequence comes from Pseudomonadota bacterium, assembly GCA_021804355.1. GTDB lineage: Bacteria > Pseudomonadota > Gammaproteobacteria > Pseudomonadales > Moraxellaceae > JABEVH01. Next base: position 9,386 of record JAJZHP010000011.1, read on the forward strand.
AGTTTCAGTCCACACAAAGTAATCATCGCTCAGATGCTTACGGGGGATCTCTGGAAAACCGTGCCCGGTTGACCCTGGAAGCGCTGGATGCATCGATTGCAGCTTGGGATGCTGATCATGTGGGCATCCGAATTTCACCCCTGGGTATCTTTAATGGCCTGGATGATCATGATGGGGAGGCGATGGGGTTTTACTTGGCGGAGCAGTTTCATCAGCGCAAAATTGCATATTTGCATTTGTCAGAACCAGACTGGGCCGGTGGTCCGGTATTAAGCGAAGCCTTCCGGCGCGGATTGCGTCAGCGATTCCCAGGGGTACTGATCGCAGCAGGAAACTACACGCAGGAGAAGGCGGAGCCTTTACTAGCCGCCGGCCTGATTGATGCCGTGGCTTTTGGGCGCAGTTACATCGCTAATCCTGATCTCGTGCGCCGTCTACAACTGAAGTCAGCGCTCAATGCGCCTCGTCCCGAGTTATTTTATGGTGGCGATGAAAAAGGTTACACCGATTATCCTTTGCTGCCGTAAACCTGGGCAAAACCTCCGCCAGGCGTACGAAAGTTTGTCGTTTGCCCGCGATAGAGGCGGGCACACAGCAGTAGTAATTGACCTGCGTAGGCGTAGGCGCGCAGGTCAACCTTCATCGGTTCGCTGGTTCCGGGTAATACTAGCGTACTAGGTGGGCAATAGCCCTGCGCGACGTAAGTACCATCCTGCATCAGCTCAGTTAATTTGCCCCGGGTTATTTTGCGACCGCTGTAAGTGCCTTTACTGCCATATCCTGCGGCGGGCTTAAAGAACCAGTCGTGCCTATGCGTCCACCAGTAGTCAGCATCCTGAGCTTGCATGACCTGCATGGGAAGCCATAGGGAACTAAGAGCCTGAGCATGTGCAGGATCATATGGATTAACCCATGTTGCCAAGTCGATCAGATTGCGTTTGTCAGCATACAAGGCATGGGTCTGAGGACTAGGGACCAGCACATGCTGTTTTAGAGCAGGGTGATCGGTCAGATAAAAATCAGTAAGTCGATTATAAATCAGGGTATGTGGATCCTGATCGATCAGAGAGCAGGCATCGACCAGGGTTGATTTTAGTCCGTTACGCTCAAATAACTCACGATAGAGCAGAAATTCTGGCAACAAAAACTGAGTTGCAGGTTGGTCATCAACGATCAAGACCTGTTGCAGGCTTAGCCCGGGGCGTTGTTGCTGCCAAGCATCCTGTAGCATACGCATCACCACAGCCTCTATATCCACATCATGAGGGGGGAGGCCAGCTTTCGCTAAGCGTTGGCGTTGCCAGGCGTTGAGCAAGAGGCCGCCAGCATTGGTATTGATTTCAATCAGGCGGAGTTCACGCTGGTCCACATGAAAATCATAGCAAAGAAAAGCGCCGGGAACCGCAGGACCCTCTTCCTGTAAACCATGGCGCTGTAAAAGGCGTTGTCGTAGTTGGGGCGCCTGCAGGGTGGCTTCTAAGAGGGCCAGTATCTGACGTAATTGCAGCACCATATCAGGTGCCATGAGCAGATTATGCGGCGCCATCAGGCGTTGAGCCTGGATAAACGACGGCTCTCCCCAACCAGCAGGGAGCTCGTGATCAAGCACAGGGGGGGTATTTAGAATTTCAAAAGGAGGAGAAAATATAGGTATCATCGCTTACCTGTGGCAAGCCAAAACGTTTATTGAAAAAAGGGGTTGGGGGCAGTGCTGCCCCCAACTATGCAGCATCCCCTATTAGTGGCCTATCATGAACAGAGGAACAAAGGCCACTGTCAGCAAGCCTATCGACATGACGATAACGGGTACAATCCAGCGCTCATAGCGACGGAAGAAGCGAAGATTTTTAACTTCGGCATCAGCCTTGTCAATTTCTTCTTCGCCGACGACGTGACGTGTCAACAGCTGATTCAAAGCAACAGGCGGTAACAGATAGCCTAGTTCAAAGGCGACCAGCACCATCATCCAGAAGTGGACAGGATCTATGCCTGCTTTGTAGGCGATGGGAGCCAGGGTGCTCGACACCAGAATCACCGCCCCAAAAGGATCCATGAACATACCCACCAGCACTTTAGTCACCACCAGGAAGCTCATCGCTACCCAAATATTGGGGAAGTGTGTGGGTGCCAAGTCCATAATGCCTGATCGGGATACGACGCCACCCATGGTCAAGCTCAAGGCCATCAGCATGATCAGAGCACCAATATGTCCGGTAGTTTCATTGGTAGCAAAACGAATGGAACGCTCCAGACCCTGACGACGGTTGCGCTTTTTGGGTGGATTCTTTTCATGAGGATTACGACGTAGCTTGTCGAAAATGACCAGCACCAACATGATGATGGGCATAATGACCGGAGCCGTAAACTCATTCAGCGGTGTGTCCAGCAACAAGCGGTAGCCAACAACCACCAAGCCGATGATGATGATATAAGGAATAACAGGGACGCAGTTACGTATCATGCCCGGTATCGCCACACTAGGCCGTTCGATCTTCACTCGATGTGTTCGATGGATCTGGGAAACGATAAAGAAGAGGGTAGATGTCAGGATGAAGACCCAAAAGCCCCAATGAAACAAGGCTGCTGTAGTAACTTCTTTGTTCAAAGCCGCAATCAGTACCACGAGCAGACAGGGGCGTAGCACGACACCTAGAGATCCAGACATGGCGGTGGCGGCGAGAGCAAACTGACGGCTACCGCCTGCTTGTTTGACTTCGTTATAAATCAAGGGGCCAGCTGCAATGACAAAAATCCCTGAGGCACCGGTATAGGCGGTAGGAACCGCTGCTGCCAGCAAAATGATATAGGTCAGCATTTCAGGAGAGAATTTCCACGGACGTAAGATGTCGAGGAAAAGATCTACGACACGTGACTGTTTGAGCAACATGCCGGTCCAGATGTAGAGCGAAAGGTTCAAGAAGATGGAAGAAAGGTCCATCATTTGATTCATATAAATAGAAAGCGCAGGATGGTCACCACGCGTTATGAAGAAAATACTGCCATTGATCGCCATAAAGGCATAGATCGGAATGGACAGCAGCGCTTTGCCCAAGGTTCCACCCGGTTGGGCATGGGCCGGTGTCTGGAAGATCTGAGCGATGCTCACCAGGGTCAATAAACTGAACATGGTGATCCACGTATAAAATATCCAGGGTTTATCGACGGGTACACCTGAGTTCAAATCCACTCTGAGGTGACTGACGCAGGAAAATACCAGCAGCGCATTAGCGATAGCCATGGCAATGGCTTGCACCTTGAAGTCCAGAACAGAACGTCCCGGTCGCAGCGTAATATGATGAAATCCCAGGGTTGTCGTCATCGAGGCAAAGAATACGATCAGCAATAACAGCAGGGGGCGGTTATCCATACCGAAATGAAACAGCCAGAAAAAAGCCGTCTCAAAGGTACGATAGGCGCGCAGGCCGGGTGTGATGTGCTGTACGATCTTTTGGTAAATGACATGCCGCTCGCGGCATTGATCCAGTGAGGTTTGAACCGATTGGCGAACTGCCTGCGGATCTACCGGCGATGAGGCAAATAACGACCCAAAATCATCGCTGCTACTTGAAGATTGGGTGGCAGCTATTTGTTTCGCAACCTCAGCGTCAATGTTGGCATTGGCATCGCAGGTGGGGAGGGTTGGGTCAGCTCGCAGCATAAAATATTGCACGCCGGCGGCAGGATCACCAAAGATCTTCTCCCCCATACGTAACAACTGGCCATGGAACATTTCCCCGGTTCCTATGATCAGCGTCAGCAGTAGTAACACAAACATGGGCAAACTGGACAGCCATTCGCCTATCGTTCGATTTAATAGCACTGGTTTTGCAGAGTGCATCATTCATCCCTTTTTGTTATATCAACGTTCAACGTCACCCAGTTCGGTGCATCCAGTCCTGTGGTGGGCGCGCTGATAATAAAGCCATGCGCGAATCTCGACCACTGTCATGCATCAAAATTTCCGGGAATTTGTTTAAATTTTCAGTAAAAACCCTCGTCAAGCTCGCATTCTAGGTGAATCATGTCTTGGCGTCACTGACGTAAGCGACCGAATAGGTAGTCCATTAGGGCCATGTGTCAGATACATATTGTCATCACTTTACGGGTGTACATGACCTGAAATAGTGGTGAAAATAGCCGCCGATTAAAAGAGTGCAAGGTATGGGCATGATGGTGCGATGGAAATGGGCGCTGAGGGTAGTCATGGTGTCAGTCCTGGTGGGTGGGGGAGCCTGGGCTGTCACGCCTCCTGAACCTGCAGGGCCCTGGCAAACCGTGATCAACAGTCCTGAGTTGGATATCGTCATCGCTACCCGTGCCAAGCAGGGAACTAATATCCGTGAATTTTCAGCAGTGACTACGGTCAAAAGCTCTCTGGCTGGACTGGTCGCGCTGATTGAGGATACCGGTAATTTACCCAACTGGATGCATCGCATCGGTCGTGTCGATATTGTGCATCGCCAGGATGATCATGACTTGACAGCCTATACAGTGATCAAGGCTCCCTGGCCTTTGCATGATCGCGATACCTTCATGCATTCCCATCTGTCTCAAGATGCGAAGACAGGAACGGTGACCATCAGTAGTGTGAGTGAGCCTGGCGGAGTGGGTCTGCAGACTGGATGCATTCGCATGCCTGAGATGGATACCGACTGGGTTTTTCAGCCTCTGCCCGGTCATCGCGTGAAAGTGACGTTTAGGGGGTTTGGATTGCCAGGCGGGGTGGTGCCGGATTGGGCGGTCAACTTGGTGGTGACCGATTTGCCTTTTGGCAGTTTGCGTAATTTAAAACGACAAATTCAGCGTCAGAAGTACCAGGATGCTCATTTTGATACCATTAAGGAAGTTAATCCATGAAGTGGTGTTTAGGGTTGTTATTAGGGCTCCTGGTCGTCAGTGGGGCTCATGCTACGGATTGGAAATTGGCGCGGGATAGGCATGGGGTACAGGTTTGGAAAGCTGAAGTTGCCGATTCGGCGGTGGAAGCGTTTAAAGCCAGAACCATTGTGCATAGTAGCCTGTCAGGGCTATTAGCCTTGTTTTATGATGTGCAGGATGCTCCGCGCTGGATAGATCGTTGTTCTCGGGTAGAGGCCCTGCAGCGAAATGATGCACGTCATGAATATACTTTATTGATGGAAACTAATATGCCCTGGCCGGTCACTGACCGTGATGCCGTCATGAAAGGGCATTGGTATCAGGATCCGGCTACCTTAATTCTTCATTTGCAGGCAGGTGATGCTGATTCTTCCATTTACCCCCCGAGGCCAGAGTATGTGCGTACCCGGCAGTTGCGCTCCAACTGGACATTTAAACCGCTAGGTCATGGTGATGTAGAAGTCACGACGGAAGGGCATGTCAACCCCGAGGGACATTTACCCGCTTGGGTCATCAATATTGTGCTGGAAGAGTCTCCGTATAATACGATGCGTAATCTGCAGACCATTATTAAGGAGTCTCAGTTTCAGGAGGCACATATGTCGGGCGTTACTGAGCCTATGCCGTAACGAAGAGGGATAGAGGGGCTTTCTGTTCATAGGCCCTAGGGTATTGCCAAGGAAATCATGACCATGCTTCAAGATGATCCGGATGATATAGACCCCGATGCCCGAGAGCAGATATCAATGCAGCTTTGTGCACAGGCTCTAGACCTCCACCAGCGGGGAGAACTGTCCCAAGCGAAAACGCTCTACGAGCAGGTATTGAAACGTGATCCGCAACATTATGATGCTCTGCACTTGCTTGGGGTTGTTTTCTTGCAAACAGGCAATTTCCTCCAAGCAGAGCAACTGATTACCCGTGCTTTGGCTATTCATGAACAGCAAGCCATCGTCCACTACCATCATGGATTGACACGGCAGGCACTTCAACAGTATGAATCGGCCCTAGGGTGTTTTGAACGAGCTGTGGCTTTACAGCATGATTACCTTGATGCGCTGGTTGCTCGTGCGGGAATACGGCGTATTTTGGGTCAGCACATGGCAGCTATTGCTGACTACGATCAAATTATTCAGTTCCAGCCTGATTCGGTAAGTACCTGGTTCAATCGTGGTAATGCCTGTCAAATAGTGGGGCGTTATGAGGATGCTGTGCAGAGTTATGCTGCCGCTCTGGCTATTCAGCCAAGTCACTGGCAGTCTTGGGTCAATCGAGGCAATGCATTGCAATCACTAGCTCGATATCAGGATGCGGTGTCCAGTTATGACCAAGCTCTTGTATTAAACCCTATGCAAGCTGAGGCATGTCTTAATCGAGGCAATGCGCTGCGACAACTTGGAAATCCAGCTGAAGCTATTAGTAGCTACCAGCGTGCGCTTTCCCTGCAAAGTGATTTTGTTGAAGCTTATAAAATACTTGCCTATGTCCAGCGCGAACTTAAATGTTATGAAGAGGCGATTGCAGGCTTCGAGAAAGTGTTGCAACTAGAGCCAAGCATGGCCTACCTGGCAGGGGAGTTGTTGTACACTAAGATGCATGTATGTCGGTGGGATGATTTTGAAGCGCAGAAGACTGTCCTGGAAAATTCTGTGCTTTTGGGTGAAATGCCCAGTTCCCCCTTTCCGTTGCTTTGCATTACGGACCATGCCCAGGTACAGCTCAAAGCAGCCACTAACTACGCAAGGGAGAAATACCCTGCGCGGATGGTTCCTTTCCCATCTGTAGCAGGGAATGTCGGTGCTAAGCTTAAAATTGGCTATTTCTCTCCTGATTTCCGCAGTCATGCCGTTAGTTTTCTGATAGCAGGTCTTTTACGGCAACATGATCGCCAACGGTTTGAGATACATGCATTTTCTTTCATCCATAAGCCTGATGATCCCTGGCAACAGCGGGTGAACTCGGCAGTAGATGTTTTTCATGATGTCAGTGGCTGCTCTGAAGCTGACATAGTCGATTTGGCTAGAAAATTGGCTTTGGATATTGCTGTAGACCTCACCGGTTATACACATAGCAACCGTACGGAGCTCTTCGCTCGACGATTGGCTCCCGTACAAATTAGCTATTTGGGTTTTCCTGGCACGATGGGTGCGAGCTATATCGATTACCTCATCGGGGATCGCACGATAACTCCCGCTGATCATTTTGATAATTACAGCGAAAAAATAATTGTTATGCCTGACAGTTTTCAGGCAAATGACGATCAGAGAATTATTGGGCCATGTTTAGGTCGTAAGCGATGGCATTTGCCGGAAAATGCTTTTGTTTATTGCAGTTTCAATAATCCGTTCAAGCTCACTCCGCTCATTTTTTCCGCCTGGATGCAAATTCTTCGGGCAACGCCGGGGAGTGTGTTGTGGTTATTGCAGGAAACTCCTGAGCAGTCAGCTCGTTTGCTGAAGGTAGCGAAGAGTTATGCGGTGAATGCCGATCGACTTATCTTTGCCCCGCGTATCGAATATGAGGCTCATTTAGCTCGCTACCAACTCGTAGACTTAGTTCTGGATACCTTGCCCTTTAGTGGTGGAGCTAGTACTAGCGATGCTTTGTGGGGTGGGGCGCCCGTATTGACCTGTTTGGGGACAACCTATGCGGGCCGTATGTCGGCGAGTTTATTGCGCGCTGTAGGACTACCCGGTCTGGTGACCCAGTCGATGCAAGATTATATTAACTTAGGTATTGAGTTAGGGCAGAATCCTGCTCAAATCGCTGTCTATAAAGCTAAATTAAACTTATCTGATCATAACAAATTACCTCTTTTTTCTACCCTGCACTTCACCCGCAATCTAGAACAGGCCTATCAGACTATTGCAGGAAGGGCAAGGAGAGGCGAAGCGCCTCAGCACGTCTGGGTCGCGAGCGAAAGTAACGAACACGGAGATCAGTGGCAGCCAGCGACTCTATGAAGGTTCTGCCAGGGTGCTTAAAGCCAGCGTAGGCAGGTCAGTGATCAGAGAGTGTATGCCCCATGCACTCAGTTCCTTCATGCGTTCAGGGTCATTGACGGTCCAGGTCGAGATGATCAGTTGGGCTGCATGGGCAGCTTCTATCAAGGGGGGTAAGCACAGTTGTTGCTTGGGGCCCAGGCTGCAACAGCCCAGGCGTTGCGCAAGTTCTACAGGATTGCCAGGAAATTTCTCATCGAACAATAAGCCGCGTTGTATATCAGGGGCATCCTGACGTAGAGCTTGCAGATAAAGAGGATTAAATGAGGTGCTAATACAACGATCAACCAGATTAAAGTGTCTGATCAGGCTCGGGAGTTGCTCCACGACGCTTTCAACCTCGGAAGTTCGGGTGGCCTTGACTTCAAACTGAATATGTTCAAAATCTTGCAGTTCTTGCATCACATCGACAAGATCGGGGATGCCTTCACGCGCAGGCCAGGAGGGAAAATACTGGTGACAGGCATCCATGGCAGCCAGTTCGATGGCGGAGAAATCCTGTACCTGCCCTGCCTGTCCTGTGGTGCGTTGCAGGTCTGCGTCATGGATAACCACCAGATCACCGTTACGGGCAACCTGTATGTCTAGCTCGACACATAAAATACCCAAGGAGCGTAAGTACCTGAAACCACCCAGGGTGTTTTCAGGTGCCTCGCCACGGGCGCCACGGTGGCCTATCACCCGCATCGTATTAGCCGTGGGCAGGAGGCGTGCTGGGGGTTAGCACGGTATCGATGACATAGTCATCCTGAAAATAGACCACATATCCGGGGTAAACCCAGCGCACGATAGGAGGGTTGCCCACGGCGGGTAATTTTTCCTTAGGCTCACCAAACTTGAGAGCCACCGTCGTCATCACCATGCCTCGTTGCGGGGTGTCGACGGCCAGAGCCTGAAAGCTCCAGAGTACAGCCAGTAAAGTTATGATCAATTTCATAAAACCCAGGAAGCGATAATGATATTACCGCCTACCTGCCTCCTCAGCACGACACGTGCAACATGATATTCGCCTAGATCTTAGGGCGTGTTGCGGGCTTGCGCAAGACCAGAACCGTGATCAAGAGGGTTGGCGGCCTAGTCTCTATGCGCTTGGCGTATAACCAAGCGGCAAATTGCTTGTCGGTCGGATTCTCGTAGCGCCACAAACTCAATTCCCAGCGTATAATCAGCACCGTGAGGGCGGACATGGACAACGCGTCCTGTGGCACTGATGCACAGGGATGCATCATGGCTTTGCAGCAAGAGGTGGAGTGCTTGCCCAACCGGTAGGGAATGCGAGAGTTGCAAGCTGATACCGCCTTCGCTGAAATTGCGAGCCTGGGCAGTTTCACCGGGGAGATCAGGAATCAAAGAACTGGCCAGCAAGTGAAGTTTTCTGTCCAGGACTTGAAGATATTGTGCAGTGGCTCGAGATTCGTTATGGATGGTCCGTAGCAGATGTCGTTGTTCGGCATCCAGGTCCAACATGCGATGGGCAAGATGAAAATAAGCTGGCAAGGCAAATTCGTCAGCATAGGGGTCAAGGTCGAGTTGGTCAGCGTTCAAGCTGCTCCACTGCACACGCAGTATTTGCTGTGACCTGTGCAGCTGGCGTCGTTCATGCGCGGCTTCCTTGGACAGGGACATGGTATTTCCTGCTTTCATGATAATGGTTTAGAGTAGCTCATGTTCAAACCTCTTTCTCTATTTATAGGCCTGCGCTACACCCGGGCTCGTCGTCGCAATCATTTTATTTCATTTATTTCGTTGACTTCTATCCTGGGGCTCATGCTGGGTGTAGGGGTCATGATCACCGTCTTGTCGGTGATGAATGGTTTTGATCATGAATTGCGTACACGCATTTTGGGCATGGTGCCACAAGCCACAATAAATGCCTATCAACCCATTGAAGATTGGCCATCGCTGGCCAGGTTAGCTTCGAAGAATCCTCAGGTGGAGGCTTCCGCTCCCTTCATACAGATGCAGGGCATGCTAACGGCACAAGGTAATGTCAGTGGTGCGGTGGTGACCGGCGTGTTGCCTGATGCAGAACGCAAGGTTTCTATCGTCGATACCGCGATGATACAGGGGCACTTGGCCAATTTACAGAGTGATCAATTCGGTATTGTCCTGGGGGCTGGATTGGCTGCTAGTCTGGGCGTTGGGCCGGGTGACAAGGTCATGTTGGTTTTGCCAGAAGCCTCGTTGTCTCCTGCCGGGGTTATACCACGGTTCAAGCGTTTCACCGTGGTGGGTGTTTTCAAAGTAGGCGCAGAAGTAGACAGTTCGCTAGCCTATATCCATCTTGATGATGCAGCTCGCATGTTGCGCATGCAGGGTCAGGTTCAGGGGCTGCGGCTCAAACTCAAGGATCTTTTTCAGGCGCCCGAAGTAACCCGGCAGATCCTGGGGCATCTGTCAGAGAATTTTTATGGCAGTACCTGGGAAGAAACCCAAGGTAATTTATTCAGCGCTATTCAGATGGAAAAAACCATGATGGGTTTGCTGTTGTTTCTCATTGTGGCGGTAGCGGCGTTCAATATCGTGTCCAGTCTGGTCATGGTGGTCACGGATAAAAAAGCTGATATTGCGATACTGCGTACCTTGGGGGCCAGCCCTGAGACGGTTCAGCGCATTTTTATGGTCCAGGGCAGTTTTATCGGCTTGGTGGGGACCGGTATGGGCGTAGTGCTTGGGGTTACACTGGCTTTGACCGTCAGTGGCATTATCAACGGTATTCAAAAGATTTTTGGCCTTAACCTCTTTGCTGCGTATTTTGTTGATTATTTGCCGTCACGACTGGAAGGCACTGATGTTTTATGGGTGACGGCTCTGGCATTGTTTCTGAGTTTTATGGCGACGATTTATCCTGCCCGGCGTGCTGCCCGGGTTCAACCTGCTGAGGCCTTACGCTATGAATGAGTCCGTTTTAGCAGCGCGAGGTGTTAGCAAAATATTTGATGAGCTGGCGGAACATCTGCAAGTATTGCAGGATGTTGACATCCAGGTGTCAGCGGGCGAGTTTATTGCCATTGTGGGAAGTTCAGGTTCAGGTAAAACTACCTTGCTACATATATTAGGTGGGTTGGCTCAACCTAGTGCGGGTGAAGTACGTCTCATGGGACAGGATTTTAGTCGTTTGGGGGAACGCGACCGAGGTAGGCTGCGTAACTTGCATTTGGGCTTTGTTTATCAGTTCCATCATCTGCTTCCTGAGTTCACGGCACTGGAAAATGTGGCCATGCCGCTATTGATACGCGATGTCAATCCGCAGCAGGCGCAGCACTTGGCTGAAGAGATGTTGACTACGGTGGGTCTGCGAGCTCGACTTGAGCATAAGCCAGGAGAGCTTTCCGGTGGTGAACGGCAGCGTGTGGCTTTGGCCAGGGCTCTGGTAACGCACCCGGCGGTTGTGTTGGCAGATGAGCCTACCGGCAATCTGGATCAACAGAATGCCGGTGCCATTCGTGATTTGCTGTGTCAATTAAACGAGCAACTGGGCATCAGTTTTGTTATCGTCACCCACGAGCCAGCGTTGGCTGCCCGCGCCCATCGCATCCTCAGGATGCGCGATGGTCGTTTGTACGCTGAGGATCAGGGTCGGGATGAATAATTCAACAAAGGAGAAGTGAAACGTGTGGGAACTCGTTAAAGCCGGTGGTTGGGCCATGCTGCCCATCATTCTTGCGTCGATCGTAGCCTTGGGTATCAGTCTGGAGCGGCTGTGGACTTTGCGTCGATCGCGTATTGTACCGCCGGATCTGCTGATGCAAGTATGGAACTGGATACGAAATAAGCAGCTGGACGCAGCACACGTCAAGGCGATACGCGCCGGGTCGCCGCTAGGAGAGATTTTTGCCGCCGGGTTAATTAATTCCAGGCATGGCAGAGAGATCATGAAAGAAGCTATCGAGGAAGCAGCCAGTCGCGTTGTACATGATATGGAACGCTATATGACCTTGCTAGGCACCATCGCTGTGATTTCGCCTCTGCTGGGATTGTTGGGTACGGTTTTTGGGATTATTCAGACTTTTATGAGCATAACTTCACATGGTAATGCCGATCCTGCCATGTTGGCTTCAGGTATATCACAAGCTCTGGTAACGACCGCCGGGGGCTTGGTTGTCGCTATTCCTGCTTTAATCATGCATAGAACCTTGATGCGACGTATCAGCACGATTACGGTGGATATGGAGCAACAAGCGATCAAGTTGGTGGATATCGTGCATGGTGACCGTGAAGTTGATGTGGCGGAGACCCCGGCATGAGATTCCGACGGCCTGCTCAGGACCCGCTTGAAATCAACTTGACCCCATTGATTGATTGCCTGTTGTTTCTGCTGATTTTTTTTATGTTATCTACCAGCTTTACTAAAGCCAGTCGTCTGCATCTGACGTTGCCTCAGGCTCACGGTGAAGCCAGTGCTCCTGCACCCAGTCAACCTTTGCTGGTGACGGTAACGCGTGAGGGCCGGTATGCCGTTAATGGCGTGGCCGTTGAAGGGACCGATGAGCAGGCGTTGCAGAGTGCGATAGATAAGGCCAGCGGTGGGAAGCGGGACATGGATTTTATCATTTCTGCCGATGGGGCCAGTCCACACCAAACGGTCGTAACCGTTATGGATGCCGCCGGGCGACTAGGATTTGTCAATCTAAGCATCAGCACACGGTCATCTGATGAACATTGATGAGGAAGCCAGTTACCCAGGGGCCGTAGTTCTACGCCGATTATTGCGCTATTCACAGCTTTACTGGCCGTATTTTTTACTAGGCCTGGTTGGATTTGCGCTTAACGCTGCGGCTGAAAATGGCGCAGTTCAGGTCATAAAATTTATCACTGACGCGTTGTCTAGTCACGATGCGGCGGCGCGTGTGTGGATACCCTTGTTGGTGATTGCTCTCGTTTTTGTACGGGGGCTGGGTTCATTTGTGGGTAATTACTACATCTCATGGGTGGCACGTAACATCGTTTACCGGCTGCGTCTGGAAATGTTCAATAAATTGTTAACCCTGCCATCCTCTTATTACCATCTCAATTCGTCAGCACGTATTGCTTCCAAAATTCTTTATGATGTGGAGCAAGTCACGTCGGCGGCAACCGATGCGGTTATTTCCCTTGCACGTGAAGGTTTTACCACGGTAGCTTATTTGAGTTTGCTTTTTTGGTATAACTGGCGCTTATCGTTACTGATTATTCTAATAGGGCCGCTGATTGGTAAGGTAGTTCAGCTGGCCTCGCAACGTTTCCGACGGTTGAGCCATCGTATCCAGGCATCTATGGGGGACATCAATCACATCAGCAATGAAACCATTCAGGGCTATAACGTCGTCAAAAGTTTTGGTGGAGAGGCTTATGAACGGCAGCGTTTTGAACGTGCTTCCAATGAGTACCTGCGTCAAACCATGAAAATGGTCGTGACCAGTTCCATCAATACGCCTGTTGTGCAGCTGATTATTGCGGTAGCGATGTCATTTATCGTATGGCTGGCCTTGGGGCCTGGGCTGACGGGGTTTCATTCGGCCGGGGAGTTTATCGCTTATTTTACAGCGGCAGGTCTTTTGGCTAAACCTGTGCGTGCCTTGACTGACGTCAATCAGAAAGTTCAACGCGGTATAGCTGCATCACAGTCAGTTTTTGCCCTGATTGATTTGCCTGAAGAAGAGGATTCAGGGGAATTAGAACCGGTCACGGTGAAGGGCGATCTAGCCTTCAGTCATGTCAGTTTTGCTTACCATACGGATGAATGGGTCTTGCAAGACATTAGTTTTACCGTGAAAGCAGGACAAACGGTGGCTATCGTCGGGCGATCAGGTGCCGGGAAAAGCACCTTGGTCAATTTGTTGCCCAGATTTTATGTGGCGGCGGAAGGGCAAATACTACTTGATGCTGTACCCGTTGAGGCTTATCGCCTCCATGCTTTACGCCGTTATATCGCTACCGTGAGCCAAAAAGTCATGCTGTTTAACGATACGGTGCATGGCAATATCGCCTATGGTGATTATGCAAATTGTTCTCGTGAACAGGTAGAAGCAGCCTGCACGGCTGCTTATGCGCATGATTTCATCATGGCCCTGCCACAAGGCTACGATACCCCCATAGGTCAGGATGGTGTGCAACTCTCTGGGGGACAACGTCAGCGTTTGGCCATAGCTCGGGCTATCCTGAAAAATTCTCCCATTCTGATTCTGGATGAAGCCACTTCGGCGCTGGATAATGAGTCTGAGTTTTATATCCAGCGAGCCCTGGAGGGTATCATGCGGGAAAGAACGACGTTGGTGATCGCTCACCGCCTGTCAACCATAGAAAATGCAGATCTGATTCTGGTCATGGATCAGGGGCGCTTGATTGAGCAGGGTACACATGCACAATTACTGGCCCTGGGTGGTATGTATGCCCAATTGCACAGCAGAAATTTTGCCGATATGGAGGAGGGGGCAGGGTGAGGGATGCCATCTTGCGCCGTTGGTATGGCCAGCCTGGCTGGCTACGAATACTCTGGCCGCTGGAGTTGATTTTTATCGGTGTAGTCCGATGGCGACGGATGGCCTATGAGCGTGGCTGGATCAAAAGGATAAAATTGCCGGTGCCTGTCATTGTAGTAGGCAATCTTTCGGTGGGAGGCAATGGAAAAACCCCCTTGGTGTTGGCTCTGGCAGAACATCTGCAAGCTGCGGGTTGGCATCCAGGCATCATTAGCCGTGGTTATGGATCGGCAGTTCGGTCAGGTTACCATGAGGTAAAGCCAGAGGATGACCCGGTTAGGGTGGGTGATGAACCCCTGTTATTAGCTCGGCGCAGTGCTGTTCCGGTGTATATAGGGCCAGATCGTCCACAAGTGGCCAAAGCACTGTTGCAAGCGCATCCCCTAGTTAATGTGTTGATCAGCGATGATGGTTTACAGCATTACGCTCTGGATCGTGATCTGGATATCGTAGTGATGGATGCACAGCGTCGGTTAGGCAATGGCCATCTGTTGCCCGTAGGCCCCCTGCGCGAGCCGGGTTATCGTCTGCGTGAATTTTGTGTGATCTACCATGGTGATGAAGCGCCATTGCATGAATTTCGCATGCAATTGCAATCGCTTGCACCGGTTTCCCTGGATGAACAATACCCCTGGTCAGCCAGGCTGAAAGTTGCCGCCTTCGCGGGAATCGGAAATCCACAGCGGTTTTTTGCCGGTTTGCGTGCTCAGGGTTATGACGTGGAAGAGCATGCGCGGCCTGACCATCACCGCTACAGCGCTGAGGATTTTGCGGGGTTGCAATTACCTGTGCTCATGACCGAAAAAGATGCGGTAAAATGTAAGGGATTAGCTCCAGCAGGGAGTGCGTTTGTGCCAGTGGTTGCCATGCTTCCTTTAGCCTTCTGGCATCATGTTGAGGAAGTTCTTAACGCAGGGGGTAAGCAGCATGCTCGATAAAAGATTATTGCCGATGTTGGCCTGTCCGGTATGTAAAAGCGGGCTAACTTATGATGCTCAACATCAGGAACTGATTTGCCAGGTTGATGGTTTGGCGTTTCCTGTACGCGATGGCATTCCCGTCATGCTGGAGTCTGAAGCACGCTATCTCAAACCTGAAGGTCAGGGGCATGACGAACATGCCTGAATTTCATGTGATCATTCCGGCGCGTTTTGGATCTAGCCGGTTGCCAGGTAAACCTCTGCGTGAAGTTGCAGGTCGTCCCATGATAGCGCATGTTTATGATCGAGCCTGTGAAAGCGGGGCCTCCCGGGTCATTATTGCCACCGACGATGAGCGCATCATGCAGGCTGCTCATGAGATAGGAGCCGAGGCGGTCATGACACGATCTGATCATGCCTCAGGGACCGACCGGGTTCATGAAGTTGTGACGTTAACAGGTTGGGGTGATGAGGTTTGTGTCGTCAATTTACAGGGCGATGAGCCTCTGTTACCCGCTGTCTTGATAGACCAAGTCGCCAATAATCTTGCCAGCCATGCTGACGTTGCGATGGCCACGCTGGCTGAGCCAATAACTGACTGGCCAGACCTGGACAATCCTCATGTCGTAAAAGTCGTCAGGGATGCCCGTGATTACGCCCTGTATTTTAGCCGCGCTCCTATTCCTTGGGCTCGCGATAGCCGCGCTGCAGGGGCGTTACGATGGCCGACGGAAGGAGAGTTTCTTCGCCATATTGGGCTTTATGCCTATCGCGTGGGGTTCCTGCATGAGTTCGTGCGTCGTTCACCTGCAGCTATTGAAAATCTGGAATGCCTTGAACAATTACGTGCTCTGCATGCAGGCGCGCCCATACACGTTGCCCTGGCAGCCTGCCCTTTACCGGCAGGGGTAGATACCGAGGAAGATCTTTTACGTGTTCGCAGGCTCATGGGTGAGCTGGTGTGACCAGGATACTGATGGTGTGTCTGGGTAATATTTGCCGATCACCTACTTTTGAAGTGGTTGCTCGCTCATGGGCGGGACACGTTTATCAGTTTGCCTCAGCCGCTATTTCTTCAGATCATCAAGGTGAGAGGGCGGATCAACGTAGTGTGTTGGCTGCTCAACAGCGCGGCTATGATTTGTCCGGGCATAGGGCGAGAGGTATCACAGAGGCTGATTTCCTGGCATTTGATATTATATTGGCTATGGATCGAGCCAATCTGAGTAGCTTGCGTGGCATGATGCCTGCGTCGGCATCGTGCCAGTTAGCCATGGTTATGGCCTATGCTGGGTTGGGTGATGTGCCTGTGCCTGATCCTTATTATGGTGAGCTAGCAGGCTTCTCTCGCGTTATCGATATGGCTGAACAATTTGCCAGGGCACTGGTGCGTAGTGATTGACCTAACACAGCACAATACCTTAGGCCTGCCTAGTCAAGCTGACACCTATGTTCGCGCCAAGGATCGCCTACAGCTTCAGGCATGGTTGCAACGCCACCAAGGCTATCCCCTGCTGGTTTTGGGGGGTGGCAGCAATGTGGTTCTGCCGGATTATTGGCCCGGGGTAGTGATTGCTCCCGCTATGCAGGGTGTACAGTGTCTTGAAACGAGGTCAGAGCAGGTATTGATTGAGGTCGGAGCCGGTGAAGTCTGGAAGGACCTGGTGCTTTATACCCTGAAGCAGGGCTGGTATGGACTGGAAAACCTGGCAGATATTCCTGGCTGGGTGGGAGCTGCCCCCATTCAGAATATTGGAGCTTATGGTGTAGAACTTTCGTCTGTGCTGCATTCGGTGGTGGCCGTCAGTCGAAAGGATAGTCACGAGCAAGTTTTTAGCCGTGAGCAGTGCAGGTTGGGTTATCGAGAAAGCATCTTCAAGCAAGAGGAAGCTGAGCGCTGGGTGATTGTGGCTGTACGTATGCTTTTGCGCCGTCAGCCCTTGCTACATCTGGATTACGGTGAAATCAGACAGGAACTGCTCAGGCAACAGGTAGAGCATCCCGATGCCTGGGCGGTTTCCCAAGCAGTGATTGCTTTACGGCGGCGTAAATTGCCAGACCCTGCGGTGTTAGGCAATGCAGGATCGTTTTTTAAGAACCCCTGGGTTGATGCGATGAAAGCCAGTGAGTTGCGTGACCATTTTTCTGGTCTGGTGGCCTACCCACAGGCAGGAGGGTATAAGCTGGCAGCAGGCTGGTTGATTGATTATGTGGGTTTGCGTGGTCAGGGTGATCAGCATGTAGGTTGCCATGTTGACCAGGCTCTGGTGCTCGTTAATCGGGGAGGGGCTAAGGCGGCTGATATATTGGCTTGGGCCCGCCATGTGCAGGCCCGGGTTCAGGATGTTTTTGGCATTATGCTGGAGATAGAACCACGAGTTTACAGGTAGCGATGGCTGGCGGGATGTGGTTTTAGAAACTTAGGGGGGCGATCACGGTCGTAAACGTGTTGCAGGTGAGGGCTTTCTTTGAACCTTTTGTAGGCCCATTGATAATCGCTGGGTAGGATGCTGATAACATTTTCTACGGTACGGTTCATGCCGCGCACGGAGATGGCGATGTCTTCGTTAAAGAAATCACGATCAGGTTCCTGAAAATATAAATCAAAGCCTTCACCGGGAGCACGACGCAAGGCAAACATGACGATCACCGCGCATCGGGTGCGTTGCCATAGTTTGGTGGCGAGTACCGTACTTAAGGTTTCAATACCAAAGAAATCTGCATAGACACCGCCTTGGGGTTGGGGCACATGATCCGGTAAAATAGCAGCAAAACCATTACGTTTAAGAGCCTTGAGCAGGGCCCTGACACCTGTCTCATCTGTGGCGACCAACGTGGCATCAAGCCGGCTGCGTGCTCGACGAACAAAAGCATCCACGCCGGGTTCTTTGGCAGGTTTATACATGATGGTGGCATGAACAAATTGGTTGGTCCATGCGTTCATGAACTCCCAGTTTCCGAAATGAGGTAGCAGGGCAATGGTGCCTTTGCCTCCCTCCAGCGCGCGTTTAAAAATTTCTTCTCCATGCACCTGACGTATCATGCTGATGCTATAGGCAGGTGGCATGCCCCAGCATTTGGCGAACTCCAGAAACGTCATGGCATTAGCTTGCAGGCTGGCGACAGCAGTCCGCTGCACCCAGGTTTCGGATTGCTCGGGAAAGCACAGTTCAAGGTTGCGTCGAGCCACGAAGACAGGGGTCAGGCCAGGCATAAAACGTGCCAGATAACCTACCCCTGCGCCAAGACGCTGCAGCCAAGCTAGGGGTAAACGGGCAAAAAATCGTAGTAGCCCCAGATAAAAGCGATCGCGCAGGGAGAGGGTAGGGGGAGTACGGTTCATGGAAACCTACAATCGACATATATGACAGCCGTGAATCATAGGCAAATACAAATGTCTTATAAAGAAAAAACTATGCTTATCGATGGGTGAAATAACAACGACTGGCCGAAAGGAGGCAAGTCTATAGATACTCGATGGGGTTTGGAGGCTGGGGTCGGAATCGAACCGGCGTAGGCGGAGTTGCAGTCCGCAGCATAACCACTCTGCTACCCAGCCTTGGAGGTGCGCTTGCAGGGGCGCCATCTTATTCAGCTTGTAGACTTTCGTCAAGAGGCTTGCCGCTATCAAGAGGTCAGGGACTCGTTGAGAAAGCTAACCCTGAGTGGAAGCCTATGAGTTAACAAGAAACCCTGATAATTAAAGCTACAATTACTTCGGATCTACTTGTGAACACGGGAGATTTTCGCTACTTTCTGCCGTTGGGATAAGTAAAGTCCATAAAAATATGAGTGGCTGCTCCAGGGAAGGAGGGCAATATGCTGCAGCGATGGCTATGATGCTACGCGAGAGGAATGCAGCCTGACGGGGGCATGATTGATAACAGGAGGAGCGGGGCCGGGTTGAGATTGCTCAGCCTGCGGTGTTGTCGCCGATGGTTCCTGCACATAACTGATGAAATGGTTTCAGAATCTTTCGATCTGGTTCAAAGTGATGTCGATTGCCCTGATCGGGCTATCGGGCTTTTGCTTATACTTGGCGTTTACTTACTTGGCGAGCAGCGATATGCAGGTCCAGGTATCGGCAGGTCGTCGTTTGGACATGCCAGTGCTATGGGATGTTGCGGGCATCGATAAAAACCTGGCGAGCCTGGCTACTTTTTATGAGCAAGCCGGTCGTACACGTTCAGAAGCACCTTTGCTGCAAGCTGAAGTGCTTGAACATACCCTGGATGCCCAGATGGTTAAGTTGCTTGATTATGAGCCCAGGCTACAGGATCAAGTGCATGGGGTGATAGGTGAATTTCGTCGCTATGCCAGTTTTGCACGTGCCGGGGCGGAGACCATGGTCTATGGTCGTTTGCCAGGAGTGCGTGAGATTGATCCCAATGTTGTTGAGCGGCAACGAATTCAGCTGTTATCAGATTTAACCAATATTCAGGTTCATGCCTTCGCTTTGCTGAAAGAACGCATGAATAGTGTGGAGCAGCAGAGCCGCATCGTCTGGGTAATCGGCGGTACCTTGGGTGGCTTGCTGGCTGTGTTACTGCTGGTGGTTTCAACCGTGATTATCAAGAGGTTGATCGTTAAGCCCCTGCATGCAGCGGCAGAAGCAGCTAACCGGATTGCCCTGGGTGATTTCAATGTGCGTCTGGAGGCGGGGTCTCGTGATGAGCTGGGTCGGTTATTACAGGCCTTGATTAAGATGCGAGATAGCCTGGCTCAACGTTTTGACGCTGATCGACGGGGAGAGTGGGTCAAGACTTGTGTGGCTGATTTGACCACGCATATACGAGGTGATCTTGATGAAGAAGCCATTGCAACGACGGTCCTGAATCATCTGGTCCCTGCGTTACATGCGCAAGTGGGTTTACTCTATGTCTTTCAAAAAGACCGACTGAATCTGCTCGGCAGTCATGCTTTGGTACGACGTAAGAATTTGGCTAACAGCTTTAGATTGGGTGAGTCCCTGGTGGGTCAGGCTGCTCTGGAGCGTCAGCAGATCGTGATAGAGCATATGCCTGAAGACTATCTGGTCATCGCTTCGGGAATGGGGGAAAGCACGCCGCGTCAGGCGGTGGTCACGCCTATAGTGCATGAAGGTGAGTTACGTGGGGTGATTGAGATCGGATCATTATCGGCGTTCTCGGATGATGATCTGGAAATTTTGCGTATGTCGGTGGAAAGCATCGCTATAGCGCTGAGTTCTGCCGCCGCCAGATCGGCTTTGAGCGAGGCACTGGAACAACAGCAGGCGCAAGCCCGACGTATGGAAGAACAGCAGGAACAGCTGCGCGAAGTCAATGATGATCTTGAGTCACAGGCTATACAATTAAGTGCTTCTGAGTCTAAGTTACAGCAGCAGCAGGAAGAGCTGCGTCGCGCCTACTCAGAGCTGGAAGAACAGGCTCAGGCTTTACGTGCATCCGAGGAGAGTCTACAGGCGCAACAAGAAGAGTTACGGGTTATCAATGAGGAGCTTGAGGAACAGGCTAAATTACTGGCTGAACAGAGAAATGAACTGCTACAGAAAAATGAGCAGCTTGAGCGTACTGGCGAGCTCATGGAGGAGAAGAATCGTCTGCTCGAGCAAAGTAGTCGTTACAAATCCGAATTTCTCAGCACCATGTCTCATGAACTGCGGACGCCACTCAACAGCATTTTGATATTGTCAAATGCCTTGGCCGAGAACAAACAGGGAAATCTGGGAACCAAGCAGGTAGAGCATGCCCAGGTCATCCATTCTGCCGGTTCAGATTTACTTTCCTTGATCAATGACATTCTGGATATTGCCAAGGTTGAAGAGGGCAAGATGCAGTTGGTTATTGAGAAACTGCCTATTGTTGAAATGGCTGAGGATCAGCGCAGAAGTTTTTCCACCGTAGCTAATCATCGCGGGTTAACGTTTGATGTCAAAATTGATGCGGATGTTCCCAGCGCGATTTATACCGACCGTCAGCGTCTTGAACAGATATTACGTAATTTCTTTTCCAACGCCTTTAAATTTACCCATCACGGTGGTGTCACGTTACACATTCACCGCCCCGCCGAAGGGGTTACGTTCCGCCGTATGGAACTGGATCATGCGGCAGTCGTTGCGTTTTCTTGTGTCGATACGGGTATTGGGGTGCCCCTGGCCAAACAGGAACTTATTTTTGAGGCATTTCAGCAGGCGGATGGTACGACCAGCCGCAAATATGGTGGAACAGGGCTGGGGCTGACCATTTCACGGGAACTGAGTCATTTGCTGGGTGGAGAGGTCCAGTTACGCAGCGATGGCGAGGCATCAGGATCAACATTTACGCTCTATCTTCCTATAGGTCAGGAGGCAGTGCTAACTCCTGAAGCAGCCGCTGAAACTCATGAGGAGCAGCCGGATCGTAGTAGCCCAACGTTTTCCAAACGCTTGCAAGAGGAGCGAACCTTGCTGGTTGTGGATGACGACGCTGGGTTTGCCAATGTGGTGGCTGATCTTGCCCGCGAGTATCGGTTTAAGGCCCTGGTCGCTCATGATGGAGAGACCGGTGTGGTGATGGCGCGTGAATTTCAACCGGATGCCATTATTCTAGATTTGGGGCTGCCTGGTATCGATGGGTTGGAAGTCATGCGACAGCTTAAGGCTGATCCAGTCACCCAGGCGATACCTGTTCACTTTTTCTCCGGACGCGATGAAAAAGAAAAGGCTTTAGGTTTAGGTGCTCAGGATTATTTATTAAAACCAGTCAATCTGCAGCAGATACAGACTACTTTTGAAAAGCTACAGTCCAGCACTTCCCGCCCGTTCCGTCGCTTACTGGTGGTGGAAGACAGCAGTATTCAACATGACGCTATTGTTGAATTATTTGCAGAGCATCAGGTGGAGGTAAGTATCTGTGGTAGCGGGGGCGCAGCTCAGGAACGATTGGCTAAGGAAAGTTTCGACTGCATGATTCTTGACTTGTCCTTGCCTGACATGGATGGTTTTTCCTTGCTAGAGACCTTGCATAGCGATGATAAGCTCAAGGATCTCCCCATTATTGTCTATACCGGTCGCGATTTATCCCGTGATGAAGAGGCCCGATTGCGTAAGCATGCGGACAGAATCATCTTAAAGACGGAGCGTTCAGCAGAAAGGTTGCTCAGTGAAGTCTCCCTCTTTTTGCATTGGGTCGACAGCCAGGGGGCGACTCGTCTGCAGAATCAGGCCAGCCAGCACCGTGATGATGTATTTAGTGGGCGGCGTATTCTGGTGGTCGATGATGATATGCGTAATATCTATGCACTATCGGCAAGTTTAGAGGAGTGGGGGTGCGATATTACGGTGGCGAATAACGGTCGTGAAGCGATCAGGGCCTTGCAGGAAGCTCAGTTTGATCTGGTCCTGATGGATATCATGATGCCTGAAATGGACGGTTATGAAGCTATGCGCCGCATACGTGAGATGGAGCATCTGAAACATCTGCCCATACTTGCGCTTACGGCCAAAGCGATGAAGGAAGATCGGAGCAAATGCCTGGAAGCGGGTGCTAATGATTACATCTCCAAACCCATTAGCCTGGATAAGCTGCAATCACTGATGCGCGTCTGGTTGCATCCGGGACAATAAATCCATGAATGAATCGTCAACGCCAAGTATTGAGGATATTGAGTATAAATTGTTGCTTGAAGCGATTTTTCAGGCCTATGGTTATGATTTTCGCGCCTATACTCAGGCATCGCTGCGTCGCCGTATTCAGCATCATATGACGATGAATACTGTCGATAAGGTGTCAACTTTGCAAGGCAGAATTTTGCATGATCGACGGGCGTTTGCCAGTCTGCTGAGCGATTTGACCATCAATGTGACGGAGATGTTTCGCGATCCGGATTTCTATCGAACTTTTCGCGAGAAGGTCGTGCCTGTCCTGCGTACACATCCTTTTTTAAAAATATGGCATGCAGGTTGCGCTACCGGCGAAGAAATTTACTCGATGGCCATTTTGTTGACGGAAGAAGGCTTGTACGACCGCGCCCATATTTATGCGACAGATATTGATCATCAGGTCTTGGAAAAGGCCAGACGAGGCATATTTCCGGCTTCTTCCCTGAAAAAATATACGCAGAATTATCAGCGCTCTGGTGGTAAGTCTGACTTTTCGGATTATTACACCGCTCGATATGACAACGTCATCATGGATTCAGGTCTCAAGAAAAACCTGGTTTTTGCCGATCATGATCTTGCAACGGATCAGGTATTCGGTGAAATGCAGGTGATTTTATGCAGAAACGTGCTCATTTATTTTAATAAGAACTTGCAGCAGCGAGTATTTCAGCTTTTTCATGACAGCCTGGATATTGGTGGCACCCTCTGTTTGGGTACGAAAGAGAGTTTACGATTCGCTAGCTGTGAAGGTGGTTTTGAACCCTTGGATGCGCAACAGCGTATCTACCGTAAGCGTCATTGAGTCAAATGTTATGAGTAAAGACCAGAATATCTTAATTGTTGATGATCATCCTGAGAACCTGATAGCCATGCAGGCTATTTTAGAGGATGAAGACTGTAGTTTATTGATAGCTTCATCCGGGAATGAGGCCTTGGAATTGTTACTTAATAATGAAGTGACTCTGGTGTTGCTCGACGTGCAGATGCCTGATATGGATGGTTTTGAAGTGGCGGAGCTGATGCGCAAGAGGCAACGTACCCGCATGATTCCCATCATTTTTGTAACAGCGATCAGCAAAGAATCAAAGTATGTCAACCGTGGGTATGATGTGGGGGCTATCGATTACATGTTTAAACCCCTGAATCCTGAAGTGTTGCGACATAAAGCAAGGTTCTTTCTGGATCTTGACCTGCAAAAGCGGCGTCTTGAAGAGAAGTTACGGCGTAGTCAGGATTCCATGCGGGAATTACAGCGTATGCTGAATGATCAGAACGGAAAGGGTAAATGACGCTAGGCCTGAATGTGCCGCAGCAGATGCCCCGGGTTGTCGTGATAGGTGCATCCTGGGGTGGTGTTGAGGCAATAATTCGCTTATTGCGGCAGATTCCTGATCATTTTCCCGCAGCTATCGTTATAGTGCAGCATCGGCACAGTGACGCTCATGCTTCTTTTGATCGTTCGCTGCGGCGCTATTGCACCCTGCCTGTGCGTGAGGTAGAAGACAAAGATGTATTACAGTCAGGTCATATCTACTTGGCACCGGCTAATTACCACTTGCTGCTGGAGCGGGATTTGAGCTTTGCACTTTGTTTGTCACAACCGGTGTTTTATTGCCGGCCTTCCATTGACGTGACCATGCAGAGTATGGCCAGCGTGCTAGGAAAGGCGTTGATAGGTGTTTTGTTGACCGGGGCCAATGAAGATGGCGCTGAAGGTTTGTGGTCAGTACAGAGGCAAGGAGGACTGACCATCGCGCAGGATCCCGAAGAGGCTGTGGCTCCTGTGATGCCGCGCTCGGCGATTGCGCGCGGAGGTGTTGACAAGGTGATAAAACTAAAAGAAATAATACCTTATATTCTGGATGTCCTGGGGGAATGATATGCAGCGTATCATGGTGGTAGATGACCGGGCTGAGAATATTTTAGCCATTGAGGCTGTATTAGAACGGCCTGGTCTTGAAATCGTTAAGGCGTCATCGGGGAATGAAGCCTTGCGTTTGTTATTGCGTTATGACGTCGCTTTAGTTTTGCTGGATGTTCAGATGCCGGGCATGGATGGTTTTGAAGTGGCCGAACTGATGCGACGCAATCGCAAGACTCAGACTCTCCCTATCATTTTTGTGACAGCGCAACATACCGACCCTAGCTATGCTTTCAAGGGTTATCAATCGGGTGCTGTGGATTACATCAACAAACCTTTTGACCCGATTGTTCTTGAAAGCAAGGTTAATGTGTTTCTTGATCTGGCCCGTCATCGGGAAGAATTGCAGGCACAACTGCAAGAAATCCGTGAACTGCAAAGTCAGAATGAGGCCTTGCTGGCGGCCATGGGTGATGCCATCCTGGCCGTGGATGCCGGGGGTAGAGTGACTTTTAGTAATCCTGCCTTGAAAGAACTGCTTCCCTTGCGCCTTGAGCCGGTGGAAGGACATACAGTTATGGATCTGCTGACGACGACCCATGGCCTGGGGGAACGTGAATCCTGGATGACCTCTGAGATTTTTATGGGGTGTCGTTATGGCCAACAGGTAGAGATTAAGGAAAAGATATTTCTGCGTCATGGACAGGAGCTTGTGCCTGTTCATGTGGTGGCTCGACCTATCAATACCGCTGACGAAGCATTTGCTGGTGCGGTTTTGGTGTTGCGACGTTTGGTGGAAGGAGAAAGTGCCTTACAGACGCAGCATCGCGGGCGCAGGTTGCCACGAAAATCGGTCTCATCGGTGCTGCGTGTCTTTGATCGGACCAATGGTCGCAATCTAGGGCGTATGGCAAATTTATCATCCGATGGTTTCAAGCTGGTGATGCGTGAGCAACAGGCGCTAGGCACGATTTTTTCCATGAGTATGGTGCTGCCTGAGACGCTGTCAGGTTGCAATACCATGAGTTTTGAAGCTGAATTGGTTTGGTGCCAGCCTTCTGAATACACTCAGGATTTTCGGTGTGGATTTCGTGTAGTACAAATCGCGGATAGCGATGCTCACCTGATGCGTCAGTTGCTGGATATGTTGTAGTCGATCTGGAGCCTGCCATAGGTATGGGGGAGGAGTGGATTCAGCAGGCCCAGTAGAGCTTTTAACCCATAACCCCCCAGCTCCTATTTCAGCGCAGAGGGTATCTCTTGGGTAAATCTTAAGTGATGTGGCATCGGGTGCATTGAGTGCCGCCAAGGTTCCTATGCAGACGATCAATAGGGGGGGGCGGAAGTCTCATCGTTAATGCCCGGCCTCAGCCGATGGCTGCCGCTTACGCGGAACCCCTGAAAAGAGTGGGGATCTATCGAAGATACTGTCCATAGACCAATCGTCTCAGTGGTAAGGATGAAAACGGCAGGGTTTTACGCACAAACGGATAACAGTAAGCGCGTAAAAAACACAACAAATATGTTTTTTCCACTTGACAGACATAACACTTTTGTTAAGCTAAACTCATGAATTCCAAGCAGATGAAGAAATGGCTAGAACAGCAGGGTGCGACTTTTCAACCCGGTAAAGGTTCGCATCTGAAGGTGTTTTTGAATGGCAAACAGTCATCCCTTCCCATGCACGGCACCGTCGAACTTGGCAAAGGACTTGAAGCCGCTATTAAACGTCAGCTTGGTTTGAAGTAAAGGAGAGAGTGATGTTTGACTACCCTGTGACCTTAACCCTCGATGACAGCACCGTGCTGGTCACATTTGAGGATGTGCCTGAGGCAATCACCTTCGGTGCTGATGAGGATGAGGCTCTGTTGAATGCAATTGATGCACTAGAAACGGGCTTGTCGTTCTATGTCGATGCCCGTAAACCTCTACCTATTCCCAGCCAACCAGCGACCGAACAAAAGACCGTGCGACCATCGGCCCTAGAATGCGCCAAGTTGGGTGTCTATCAGGCAATGACCAGTCAGGGGATAAAGAAGGCCGAACTAGCCCGTCGCTTGGGGTGGCATATGCCGCAAGTTGATCGCTTATTTGACCTACGTCACGCCTCGAAACTCGATCAGATTGAGGCTGCTGCTAACGCGCTGGGCAAGCATATTTATGTACAAATTGTTTGAATTCAATTTAGGATGTAGCTGCTGACTGAGGGTTGGCAGGGATTCGGCAGAAAAATAGCAGAAACATGCTTAACTAATTGTTTTACGTGAAGGTTCCCAACGCCACCACACGCAGGGTCATGGCCGAGTGGGCTGGGAACCGCCTACAGGGGTTCGGCGCTTTGGTTATGGCAGGGACGTCAGTTAATTCGGTTGTTGGATTTGCACCACCAGTTGATTGAAAGGTATTTCAATGCCGGCCTTGTCCAGTGTCTGTTTGATCTGCTCATGAACCTGGGCTAGCATATCAACATAGTGTTCACGTTGCACCCAGATGCAAAATCTGAGATTAATGCTGGAGTCGGCAAATTTCTCGACTTGCATGAGGGGAGGTGGTTCATCCAGGCTGTAGGGTAGAGAGTCGGCCAGTTCAAACAGTACCTTACGTACCTCACTCAGATCCTCCTTGTAGGCAATGCCAAATAAAACATCCAGACGTCGTATGGGGAATCGGCTTATATTGGTCACTTCTGATTTAATCAGGGTCTCGTTAGGTATACGCACAAACAAGTTGTTGACTGTTCGCAGCTTGACCGACAACAGATCAATAGACAGGACTTCCCCGGTGGTATCTCCGACCTTGATCCAGTCCCCCAGGGACAAGGAACCTTCTCCGAGAAGAAATAAACCACTGATAAGGTTGGATGCTGAAGTTTGCGAGGCAAAACCTACAGCGACAGTCAATATACCGGCTGCCCCCATGAGCACACTGAGTTTGAAGCCCAGTTCATGCAGGGCTGAGGTTACAAAGAGTAGAAAGACTACATAGAAGATGGCTCTGCGGCCCATCATGAGATGATGAGCGCTGAGTCGGCGAGCAAACAGTCGGAGAAAAGCCGTTGCGATGGAACGAGCGGCCAGCCATCCCATGGCCAGCAATAAGGCAGCTCGTGCTATTTCCCAAAGTCGCTCATTCAGGGCAAGGTGGCTTAAAATCATCCCTAAAAACTCCTAGATCAGATAGAAAAATTAAACGCCGTTGCCACGACTGGAAAATAGCATATCCAGAGCCCGTACCAAGTTGCCAGTGCCGAGCGGAGTGCGAGGCGGAGCCAGCAAGGTGGTAGGCCCGGCGGTATTATCGACACGATTGGCCATACGAATTTCAGCCTGTTGGTTGCCTGCATCGCAGTAGACATTAAGCGTGGGTGTCCATAGGCGAGAGGCTTCCGAGACATATAAGGGTAGAAATTGTACAGGCACGGCCAGTCTTTGCAGGGGAAAGGCTTGAGAACCACCGTTGTAGATACGGACTGGGGTAACGGCGCGGAACGGGTGTTGTGACAACTCTTGCAAATGCAGGCGACCGACAACACGTGTGGCGTAACATAAC
>JAJZHP010000093.1 GCA_021804355.1 Pseudomonadota bacterium
AATATTGGGGTCTAAGGATTGGACATGAGCGTCTTGCAGAAGGAATCCACTCCCTTTCCGCGTAAGCGGCAGCCATCGGCTGAGGGAGGGGAGGATGTCAACCACATTCGCCGTCATCAACAACTATTTTCGACCCAGCCGCCACCTTTTGATAATAGCAGTACACTATCGCGAGTTGATGGGGTGACGCTTTTCCGAGTGGTGCGATGTATGTGGACAAAATGCAGTTTGAGATTGAGTGTGATGGATTTTTGTGCCCTGAAAAAGTTAACATGACAGTACCGACGTTATGCACATTGGCTCCATCACGCGAGGACTGAATGACTGAGCAATCGAAGATTCAGGCTTACATCAACAATTTCCGGAGGCGGCTGGCACCATTTCTTCGCCCAGGAATTGGATTCTTGCTGATCAACGGGCTCGTTTTTGAAAGATAGCGGTATTACGCCCTCAGTAGGACAGCATGACCGACCTATGGACTCCACTATTTCCAGCACACGTCAGCTGCAGGATAAGGCGGTTTACACAGCCGATAACAGTCCTGGGTTGTTTACGGATTTACATTGTTTTGTGGGGGTATAATTTGATATAAGACTTTTTTTCATGGGATTTTTGGACGTGCGCAGCTGCTTTGCTTTTTGGGTGTTGATCATGCTGGCGGGGTGCAGTTCCCTGGTAACTCAAACCGGTCGCCAGATGGCAGGCGATTTTTCTACGGCAGTTCTCAATGAAGATGATCCTGTGTTAGTCAGGGAGGCTGCCCCTGCTTATCTGCTGATGATGGACGCCCTGTTGGTGCATCATCAAGACCAGGTGTCGCTTTGGCTGGCGGCAGCTAATTTAAATAGCGCTTATGCAGGCGCCTTCGTTGATGATCCTGCCCGCAAGCTCCTGATGTCAGATAAGGCACTACATTATGCTATCCGGGCCGTGTGCGAGCAGGATAAGAACTTCTGTGCGGTGCGACAGATGCCTGTCGATCTGTTCACCCAACAGTTGCAGCGCATGGATAAATCACAACTGCCCCTGATGATGACGCTGGGCTCGGTGTGGGCTGGCTGGATACAAGTCAGAGCAGCAGACTGGAATGCCGTGGCAGACTTGCCCAAGGTTCAAGCGCTGATGGAACGCATCATAGCGCTGGACAGCGGTTATGATGAGGGTGAAGCACATCTTTACCTGGGAGGCATAGAGACACTGTTACCTGCCGCCCTCGGCGGGCGTCAGACCGAAGGAGAGGCACATTTGCGACAGGCTTTTGCCTTGTCGCATGGTCACGATTTGATGGCATGGGTAGTTCTTGCTCGTCAGGTGGCCAGAGCGCGTTATGATCGCCCTATGCACGACAGCCTGCTCCAACAGGTATTGGCTGCTGATCCGCATGCACAAGGATGGACGCTTAAGAATTATTTGGCACAGCAGCAGGCAAGAGAGTTGTTAAAATCTGCCGACGATTATTTTTGAACGAGGTTGACAAGATGTTGCGACGTTATCGTGGTGTATGTTTGGGGTTGGTAGGTTTGTTGCTGAGTTTTCAGGTATCCGCAGCGGTATTACGTATTGCAACACTCTCTCCGGACGGATCCACATGGATGCAGACCTTGCGCAGTGCAGCTGCTGATATCAAGCAACGTACGGCTGGTCGGGTAGATTTTCGTTTTTATACCGGCGGCACCATGGGTAATGACCGTACGGTGCTCAGCAAAATTCGTTTGGGCGAGCTACAGGGGGGGGCATTGACCGCCAGCAGCCTTGATGCCTATGTGCATGATCTCGATCTGTATTCGCTGCCTATGCTGTTTGACAATTTTGCTGCCGTGGATAGGGCCCGTAAGGTGATGGACCCCTGGCTATCACGTCAGTTAGAAGATGCCGGCTGGGTGAATTTTGGCTTTGCCGAAGGTGGTTTTGCTTACATGATGAGCCGGCAGGCACCCATAACTTCCCTGGATCAGCTGCGATTGCACAAGGTATGGATCCCTGAAGGAGATCGTTTCTCAGCAACGGCTTTGAGCGCATTTCATGTAACGCCAGTGCCTTTATCCTTGGGTGATGTGTTGCCAGGTTTGCAGACCGGCATTATTGATGTGGTGGCTTGTTCTCCCATTGGCGCGCTGGCTTTGCAGTGGCAAACACAAGTGCATCAGATGACTGATCTGCCCATGAGTTATTTTACCGGAGTGATTGTCATTGCGAAGCGTGACTTTGACCGTCTGAGTCCAGCTGATCAGGTCGTCGTGAGGTCCGTCATGACGCAAGCATTCCATACCTTGGATATGCATAACCGACAGGATAATCTTGGCGCTTATCAAGCCTTGGTTAATCAGGGCATGCATGTAGTACATCCTGATGCCGCTCAGCAAAGTCAATGGAAGGAAGCCAGTCAACAAGCCGTGGCGGTCTTGCAGGCCCAGGGATTAGTGACGGCGGCCGGTTTGTCGCGTATACGCAGTGCCCTGGCGGCACATCCATGAGATGGCGACGTTTAGGGCTATACCTGCATCAGTTGGAAAATGCCTTGTTATTGCTCTTGTTCCTGATGATGATGATGGTAGCTGTCTGGC
The DNA here is from genome assembly GCA_021804355.1 of Pseudomonadota bacterium. Lineage (GTDB taxonomy): Bacteria > Pseudomonadota > Gammaproteobacteria > Pseudomonadales > Moraxellaceae > JABEVH01. Next base: position 2,565 of record JAJZHP010000093.1, read on the forward strand.
AAATCATCATGCGGCATACGCACTGGGGAGGATTGGTCTGGGCAGATGATTTTCTTCGCGTAGAGGTGCTTTGGCTGGCTATGTTAGGGGCAGTGGTAGCCTCCAGGGATAGAACTCACTTGGGGCTGGACTTGGTCCGCCGATTTTTTCCTGAGCGGCCACGTCGTATCGTGGAGCGTATCGTTGCGGCGTTGACTATGAGCTTGGCTGCTGTGCTGGCTTGGTATTGCTATGGGTTTGTGCATGAAGAAATAGATGCCGGTACACAAGCCTTTGGTAATGTACCTAGTTGGGTAGCTGAAGCCATACTACCCATAGGATTCGGATTGATTGCCCTGCATTATTTTCGCCATGCCCTGTGGCCGCGTCGTGAGGATCATGCCTCATGATGGTATTGGTCATCCTGCTATTTCTTTTTTTGGCTTTATTAGGGATGCCCTTGTTTTCCCTGTTGGCCGGGGCGGCCTTGCTGGGTTTTTACAGTAACGCGACACCTTTGGCAGTTATCGGGACGGAGCTTTATCGGATTACCCAGACTCCGGTGCTTTTGGCGCTGCCCTTGTTTACCGTGGCGGGCTATTTGCTGAGTGAGGGGAACAGTTCGCAGCGTTTGGTCAACGTCACTACGGCATTGCTAGGGTGGATGCCCGCAGGGCTGGCCATCGTCTCTTTTACCGCCTGTGCAGCATTTACGGCTTTTACAGGGGCATCGGGAGTGACTATTGTGGCTCTGGGTGCTTTGTTGTACCCGGCGTTACGGCAATCCGGTTATCCTGAATGGTTTTCTCTGGGGCTGGTGACAACCTCGGGTTGCCTGGGGTTATTGTTGCCACCCTCGTTGCCATTAATACTTTATAGCATCATTGTTCAGCAAATGCCTCAGGGGACAGGGGTTTCCATTGAGCACATGTTCATAGCTGGGTTATTGCCTTCGTTATTGTTTATTGTGCTGTTGTCATTTTTTGGTTTGATGGTTATCAGAAAGCAGTCATTACCGACGCAGCCGTTCTCTTGGAAGGCATTGGGGCATGCTTTATGGGAGGCCAGATTTGAGTTGCCCTTGCCCCTGGTGGTGCTGGGCGGCATTTATGGTGGTCTCTTTGCAGTCAGTGAAGCCGCGGCGGTGACGGCGCTCTATGCTCTGGTGGTCGAAGTGGTGATATATCGCGATATCTCCTGGCGTCGTCTGCCTAAACTGGCCAGAGAAGCTGGCGTTATGATAGGTGGGCTGTTGCTCGTCCTGGCTTGTGCTATGGCGTTTACCAATTGGCTGATTGATCAGCAAGTCCCTGACCAGCTGTTTGCTCTGGTCCGTGCTCATGTGCATAGCCGATATACCTTTTTGCTGTTGCTTAATATCTTGCTGCTCATTTTAGGAGCTTTTCTTGATATCTTTTCATCCCTGGTCATCATGGTGCCGCTGTTGTTGCCCATGGCCGTGGGATACGGAATTAACCCCGTCCATCTGGGTGTGGTGTTTCTGGCTAATATGCAAATAGGGTACCTGATGCCTCCCATTGGAATGGACTTGTATATTGCCAGCTACCGTTTTAAACGTCCTATCCTTGATTTAGTCCGCGCAACCTGGCCCTTTATGCTGGTCTTGCTGCTAGGCGTGCTCATTTTGACCTATGTTCCTTGGTTGAGCCTTGGGCTGATAAATGGCCAGCATCATTAAATTGCCACGTACCCATGCTATGCTCATGACCCTTGATTCGCCCACACGCAAAGGTATGGCATGTATCATCAGCTGGTTAACCTGGCGGAAGAACTAGGTCGAGAATTGTTGGCCAAAAAGGCTGTTCTGACGACAGCTGAGTCATGTACGGGAGGCTTGATCAGTGCTGTGATCACGGCAGTTCCGGGCAGTTCACGATGGTTTGCTATGGGTTGGGTGGTCTACGCCAATGAAGCAAAATCACGCTTGCTGGGGGTAGATCCCGCTTTGCTGCAGGCGGTGGGCGCTGTCAGTCGCGAGGTGGTTTCTGCCATGCTGTGCGGAGCACTGGAGCAGTCCCAAGCCGACTTGGCGTTGGCAGTCAGCGGTATAGCAGGTCCCGATGGAGGATCTGAGCAGAAGCCCGTGGGGACCGTGTGGGTAGGTGCGATGAGACGAGATCAGACTGAAATCATTACCTTGAATCAGTTTGCAGGGGATCGACAGGCTGTTCGAGAGCAGGCGGTTGCTGTTGCTTTGCGGCAAGGCAGGGCGTGTTGGGAATTGACTGAAAAGTAACTGTACAAATTAACAGTTATCGGTTAGCATGGCCAAAATTATGAACCTATGAGGATTCCGTTATGGATGAGAATAAACGCAAGGCATTGAGTGTGGCACTTTCCCAGATTGAAAAACAGTTTGGCAAGGGCTCGGTGATGCGCTTGGGGGATCATCCTGATACGGGCAATATCCCCGCCATCTCGACGGGTTCTTTGGGGTTGGATATTGCCCTGGGTATTGGGGGCTTGCCACGAGGCCGTATCGTCGAAATTTATGGTCCTGAATCCTCAGGCAAGACAACCTTGACCTTGCAAGTCATTGCCGAGTGTCAACGTCAGGGGGGCACGGCTGCTTTTGTTGACGCCGAGCATGCTTTGGATCCCGTGTATGCAGCCAAGCTGGGTGTTGATGTTGATAATTTATTGGTCTCTCAACCGGACACAGGCGAGCAGGCCTTGGAAATTGCCGATATGCTGGTGCGTTCCAACGCCGTGGATATCGTCGTGATCGACTCGGTGGCAGCACTGACTCCTCGCGCTGAAATTGAAGGTGAAATGGGTGATCAACATGTAGGGCTGCAAGCTCGACTGATGTCACAGGCCTTGCGCAAGATTACCGGTAACATTAAGCGCTCCAACTCCATGGTTATTTTCATCAATCAGATTCGTATGAAAATTGGGGTTATGTTTGGTAATCCCGAAACCACGACCGGTGGTAATGCCTTGAAATTTTATGCTTCTGTACGCTTGGATATAAGACGTACAGGCGCTGTTAAGGATGGGGAAGAAGTGGTCGGTTCTGAAACCCGGGTTAAAGTGGTCAAGAATAAAGTGGCTCCTCCTTTTCGTGAAGCTAACTTTGAAATCCTGTATGGCAAAGGCATTAACCATCTCGGAGAAGTGCTGGACTTGGGTGTCAAAGTTGGTGCTGTGGAGAAATCAGGGGCATGGTATGCCTATCAGGGTAATAAAATAGGTCAGGGCAAAGCTAATGCTTGTAAATACTTGGAAGAACATGCAGAGATTGCAGCTGATATCGAAGCCAAAGTGCGTGATAAGTTGATTGCGGCTGATGTGGTTATGATGTCAGCTTCACAGGATGAGATGGCTGATGAGGCTGACGCCTGAGTTGACGCTGGCTCGTCTTAAGGGCCACGCTGCAGCTTATCTTGCCGGACGAGAAATGAGTGCCGAGGAACTCCGACAAAAGTTGCTACATCTTGGCGGTGAGCCGGACAGGGTAGAGCTGGTGCTGGAAGAGTTTAGGGAGCGCGGTTGGCAAGATGATCGTCGAGTCCTGGCCTTACAACAACGAATAGCGGAGCGTAAAGGGTGGGGGCCTTTGCGTTTGCGACAGCAACTTCAGGGCAAGGGATTGGCCCCTGAGTTGATAGCTGAAGGTATACAGTTGCAGGGTACAGAAGACTGGATAGAGCGAGGTGTGTCCTTGCTGCTAACGAGGTTTCCAAGCGCACGCTCGCATGATGAACGCGCTGATGCCAAAATGATGCGTTTCCTGGCCTACCGGGGCTACGCACAGGGCCAGGCCTTACAGGCGATGAAACAATGGAAATTGTTGGTTGCAGAGCAGGATCCTGATAAGGCATTACCCGGCGATCAAGGATAAAAATTCCTCGCGCGTACGAGCATCATTTCTAAATCTGCCTAGCATGACCGAGGTTTTCATGATGGAGGCCTGCTTTTCGACACCCCTCATCATCATGCAAAGATGTTTCGCTTCCAGAACAACCCCGACACCGCGAGCATCCGTCACAGAACGTATGGCTTCAGCAATTTGCAGGGTCAGGTCTTCCTGAATTTGAAGGCGCCTAGCATACATATCAACAATGCGTGCAATCTTGGAGAGCCCCAGCACTTTGCCCGAAGGCAGATAAGCAACATGAGCCGACCCGATAAACGGCAGCATATGATGTTCGCATAGCGAATAGAACTCGATATTTTTAACCAGAACCATTTCATCCGTGGATGAAGGAAATATGGCATGATTGACCACAGTTTCCAGGCTTTGATGGTAGCCTTGTGTCAGGTAACGCATGGCTTTGGCGGCACGGCGTGGCGTATCAACTAAGCCAGGGCGATTTAAGTCCTCCCCCAAGGCAGCAATGATATCGCTATAGGATTTTTCCACGTTACAACTCCAGACTACTCACAATGCATGGCTAGTTTAAGTTTTTCCTGCAGCGATTGCAGGGTCACAGGTTTAGACAAGTGATCATCCATGCCAGCGGCAAGACAGTTCTCACGATGATGCGGCATGGCATGTGCCGTGAGTGCGAGTATACGGGCAGGTCTGCGCTGCGTCATCTGTTCAAGCTGACGAATACGGCGAGTAGCATCATAGCCATCCATGACCGGCATCTCGCAGTCCATCAGGATGAGATCGACAGGATGCGCTTGAAAATAACTGACGGCCTGTAACCCGTTTTCGACGATGGCAGCTTGCAATCCCAGACGTTTTAACATGCCTAGAATAACCATCTGGTTAACCTTGTTATCCTCCACAATGAGAATTTTACCCACCTTGTCAGCTAAAAGAGGAAGTTTGTCATCATGCGTAGGTATGTTGGATGGCTTCTTGGTGGCGTGGAGCATAATCGTAAACCAGAAGCATGAGCCCAAGCCTGGAGTACTGGTGACGCCTATGGAGCCCTTCATGATTTCTGCCAGCTGATTGCAGATTGCCAAACCTAAGCCGCTGCCCCCGAAACGCCGGGTTGTGGAACTATCAGCCTGATGAAAAAACTGAAATAAACGAGCCTGTACCTCAGGCGTGATGCCGAGGCCAGTATCTTCAACTTCACAGCGTAGTCTTAACTGGTCACCTTCGAGGTGTTCCGTACGAAATCGAAGGGTGATATGCCCATGATCCGTGAATTTAAAGGCGTTACTAAGCAAATTAAGCAAGATTTGACGCAGTCGTAAGGGATCACCAAATAAATACTCTGGGGTGGAGGCATCGACTTCGATGATCACAGGGATCTTTTTGTCTCTGCTTTGCGGATTGAAGATAGCTACGCATTCCTCAACGAGTTGGCGTAAATCAAATGAAGTCTCCTCCAGAATCAGCTTTCCACTTTGTATACGCGAAAAATCGAGTATGTCATTGATAATGGTAAGCAAGGCTTGACCAGAATTATAGATCGTGTTGACGTAGGTCTTTTGCTGAGGGCTTAAGGGGGTTTCACGCAATAGCTCGATAATTCCCAGCACCCCATTCATCGGTGTGCGAATCTCATGACTCATTTTAGCTAAGAACGTGGTTTTTGCTTCATTCTCGGCGCGTGCACTTTGGCTTTCCTGCGAATTGATGAGGGACTGCTTGTAAAGTTGACGTAAGCGCTGCAAGACCAGAACCGACATACAGGCATGCTGAAATACAATACACGTCTGTAACAAGCCTAAGTCGGGTGCCGTGTGAGGCAGCAGCCCGAGTAAGATGAGCATGTGCTGTCCCATGCTCAAGCTGACGGGCAACCAACCTATTAACAACATACTGGCAGCCCGACGCTGAACACGCAGTTGCATCAGGGCGATCAGCAATCCCGTGCTCATGGCGAGGCCCAAGTAGATCAAACAGGTTAAACCAGGTCCCGTTCCTGAGATTAACTTCAAGCCCACGGCCAGAATGAGCAAGAAGCCTAGGATAACCAGAGGCTTAAGCAGACGTGTTGCCCAGGTGTGGCGAGCTAGCACAAGAAAGTGCGGAAGACAGGCAAGGCCCTGCACACCGCACAGTATAGTTAATATGCTGGCGAGAGGCTGATTGAAACCCAGCAGGGTGCCTAACCAGCGAAAAAGCAGCCCTTGGTACTCAGCGGCCAGCAGCCAGGTTATGATTTGAAAGGAGAGGTAGCAGGCCTGCCCGCGCGAAGGGAGCAGCGCAAACAAAAGGATATTATAAAGACCCAGGCCCAGCCCCAGACCGTAGAAGCATCCCGTCCAGGTTTCCCCATCGATTTCATCGATGGCAAAGTTTTTAAGACTGCTCACCCTCAGCGGTATCACCATGGCGCTGTTCGTTCTGACTTTGAGCCAGAGATCGCTGACGGCATCACTGGCGAGGGTAATGGGTAGGGTGAAGTAGCGAGTACCTAGCGGACGGTCTGAAAAACTTAAGCGTGTTCCCATTTGCAGATGCTGGGTGGTATCGGGTTGCTGGATGTAGGCATCTATGTTTTCCAGGGAGGGGAAATCAATTTTGACGATCCAGTGGGCTGTACTGTCGGATAGGTTGTGCAGTTTGAGATGAAACCAGCAGGCCTTCGAGGTGTAACCCAGGTTGATACTTTCGCGTAGGCCCAGTATCAGATGGGGGTCGTTAACCGGAGGGGTGTCAATCGTGGGGTCAAAGCAGCCATAGCTGACAAAGGGGGTAGCATCCAGGGTGCCCGCATCATTCATAAGATCCAAGGTATCAGCGCTGGCACCTCCCGACATGGCCAAGATGATCGCTGGTAGCAGCACAAATAGTCGGTAGCGGAGATGACCTAAGATTTTTCAGTCCTCCTTAGCAAAACGTAGAGTGCTCCCGTCCCGCCATCCCTGGGGTGAGCACTGATCAAGGCCAGCACAGAATCCATTTGTTTGAGCCAGCCTACAGCGTAGGTTTTTAGTTTGGCAGGCTGGTTAGGTTTGCCTTTACCGACCACCAATAACGCCTGCGTACGCCCACTCTGTTGCAAAGCATAGACCCACTCCAGCAAGCTGGCACGTGCCTGATCAAGATTCTGGCCATGCAAGTCCAGCGTAGGGCCTGCTGGGGTGGATCCAAGCGCCAGGCCGGATGCTAAAGTTCGTAGTCGCTGGGCAGCGATGCCCGGGCGATGCCAGGAAATAAAATCTTCTCCGTATAAGGGGTGAGTTTCTGCGATAGCATCAGATAAAGGGATAGTCTGCGAAGTAACTACGCCCGTGGCGCGGGCGCGGCGGCGTTGTTTTTCATCAGAGGACAAGCCAGGTCGGTGC
>JAJZHP010000094.1 GCA_021804355.1 Pseudomonadota bacterium
CCTTGCCTTGCCTTGCCTTGCCTTGCCTTGCCTTGCCTTGCCTTGCCTTGCCTTGCCTTGCCATGCAGGCAGCGGTCTTGTTGTTCGTTACGCATACCTCGTTGGCTGCCTCAACCACCACGCTGGGTACACGTAGTAACCTGAGTCAAAACAATATTCCGGTCACCAGTAACGCTGGTGCCACGTGGGGTGCTTACTCGCGTGCAGCGCAATATCCTAATGCGGTTACCCTGCCCTTGCAGTTCATCACGATGCCCAGCGGTGACAAACTGGCTGTACTGGTTTCAGTTCCTGCCGATGCGCAGGGTTCACCAATTGCTGGCAAGTTCCCTGCGGTGCTCACCCAAACGGCCTATCGCATTGATCTGGGGGAACTGATGGGTGGCGTCCTGCCCGCTGATCCCACGCTCATCATAGGGGGACAGGACAAGTTTATGATCGAGCGTGGATATGTCACCGTTGCTGTAGATGTCTATGGAACGGGGATGTCCTCGGGTGTATCGCAGTTATTGAGTACCACGGAGCAAGCGGGATATGCCGCTGCCGTTAACTGGGTGACACAGCAGTCCTGGTTTGACGGTAATCTGGGGCTTGCGGGGACCTCTTACCTCGGCATCACCAGCCTGCTCACGGCGGAGCAGAAAAATCCGGCGGTGAAGGCTGTGTTTGCGGAAGTTCCCATGGGAGATGCTTATCGAGGTACGGTTGCTCCCGGTGGCATGCTTAATGCCAATTTTGTCAGCACATGGCTGACCCTTACACAGAATCTAAGTGTTGCCAACGGTGCAGCGGAGACCAATTATCCGTCTTATGCAGCACAGATTGCCGCTGACAATGAGCAGCATGTAGAAGCCATCAACGCCTGGTACTTACCTACGGTCAACAACGCACTCAATGGGGTTGCCGGCTATTCCACAGATGATGGCGATTTCTGGTCGCAACGTTCAGCCATAGAACATGCGAAGGATATCAAGGTCCCAACGTTTATTATCGGGGGTACGAATGATCTTTTTCAGCGAGACGAGCCTTTGCTTTATGAGCAGATCAAGCATAGCGTAAATTGCAAATTGCAAATTGCAAATTGCTGATTGTGCCGGGTGCGCATATTGAGGCCATTCTGAACTCGCTGACCAATCACAATAACTTCATCAACACCGGAGCTCCCGATGCTGAATCCCTGTTGCTACAGTGGTTCGATCACTACCTCAAGGGCATGAATACAGGCGCAGCTACACTACCTGCGGTGACTCAGTATGTGGAGGGCTATGGCGCTTTAGGAACGGATCGCTACGCTACGGCAACGGACTGGCCGCATCCTCAGGCAACAGCCCAGCGCTACTACTTGCACGGCAATTTATGCTTGAATACCAGTATACCGTCGGCAGCCGAAGCCACGCATACCCTAGGTGAAGCTATGCCCCCTGCAGTGACAACGGGAACCAGTAGCAATGGTCAGGATGTGACCGCCAGTGTAACTACCAAGGATGGTAGCGCCTGCTCCAGTAGTGAAGTGCAGTGGTCACTGGGTATAGCGGGCCTGTTGCCATTGCCCTGTTTCACGAATGACAACACGGTGGAAAGTACGCAGAGAGCTATCAGCTTCCAGACTGGAACGCAATTCTCGCCACTTTACATTAATGGTCCCATCGAAGCGGATATCTGGATGTCGGCCACCAAGTTACAAGCGGCTTTGAGTGTGCACGTGGATGACGTCGACTTTTTCGGCAACGCCGTACCCCTGACGACCGGCATTCAGTCGGCGGCTTATCGTGCGGTGGATACCGCACGATCGCGTTATCTTAACGGTGTCATGATTCAGCCCTGGCATCCATTTACCGTGGCTTCCATGCAGCCGTTGACCGCCAATCAGCCGGTCCTGGTGCCTGTGGAAATCTTTCCTGTGGCCGCCATACTGCAGCCTGGCCATCACCTGCGTATCTCGCTCAGTTCCAGCAATCAGGCAGAAGGTATCTGGAGCACACCGCAACAGCAAAGTGCCAATGGCAACGTCACGACGATTTATAATGATGCAGCTCATCCGTCCAGCGTTGTGCTGCCGGTTGTTCCGGCCAGCGTACTTCCTTGAGTTTATGCGTAGGTAAGGTCGTTATGAAAAAAATGCTGGCTTTTATCGTAGTTCTCTCGGCATCGGCAGGATGTGTATTGATCCTGGACCAGTCCGAGCAACAGGAGCCAGCGGTGATCACTCAGGGTGCTGCGCCTGTTACCGCACGCTCCGCCAGGGGGGGCTTGTCAGCAGAGCCCCTGGCGGGTTTTGAGGTCGATGCCGGTGGCCACTTAAAAACTGGCCAGCCGCTGCGGCTGGCCTTTGATCGTCTGCTGGGTCAGCCCGACATAGCTGGCGCGGAGGATGTCGCCCTTGCTCTAGCTTTAATTCATCAACAATTACCTGAACCCGCCAGCCGGGAAGCAGAGCAACTGCTGCACCACTATCTAAGTTACCGTCAGGCAGCACATGCCAGGACGCTTGATCATCCTACGATGATGCTACCTGCAGATAAACGGATGGCTGCCTTAGTGATGCTGCAAAATCAACAATCCCTGCGCAGCCAGTCTCTCGGTACTGAGGGTGATCAGGCCCTGTATGGGGACGACGATGCCTTAGCCAGGTTGCAGCTTGCAAAAAATCAGCTTGCAGCGATGAATGGACTTAGTCTGGAACAAAAGAATGAGCAACTAGCTCAACTGTACACCCAATTACCCACAACTGCTCAGATCAGACTGGGCAGCGTCGAGCAAATAGCCATTACCCAATAAGCCCTGGCGCAGGGCTACGGGTAGAAGCCATAGTAGGGTTAGTGAGTTTAACGACTGAATTCTCTCAAATCGATGTATCTTTTCAGATTATCACTCCCCTCCTTCGGAGTTTTGCTCAGAACTTTAGTGCGTGGATCAAGGTTTGAACCATGCAGCCTGCTAAAAGCTCATTCCTGATAATCCTGATTAAGGCTGATGTATTCACAGACTGGTCAGAACACGTGAGGTGATGTGTATGTCGGTTGAGTTGTTTTTGTCGTGATCGTCACAGTTAATGAGGGTGGTTTGTTATGAAAAGTACGTGGCTGTTTTTGGTCGATGGCGATTAATGTCCTTATAAATCAAATAGATAATATTTAATCCAGGTCTGGCACAAAGTGTGCAGAACTATGTGTGCACCGGAGGCACGCAGCAGCAGGCCCGTGCACCAGCTCGAAGCCCGCACAGCAATGTTGCGTGTGGAATGTAACCCTGGAGGAGAAGCTCATCATGGCATTGCGTCAATGCGCCATTTACGGCAAAGGAGGTATCGGGAAGTCCACCACGACTCAAAATCTGGTGGCTGCCCTGGCCGAAGCCGGCAAGAAGGTAATGATCGTAGGTTGCGATCCGAAAGCAGATTCGACACGTCTGATTCTACATGCCAAGGCACAAAACTCCATTATGGAAATGGCCGCCGAAGCAGGAACCGTGGAAGATCTTGAACTCGATGACGTGCTGAAAGCAGGTTATCGTGGTATTCGCTGTGTTGAATCAGGTGGACCTGAGCCAGGAGTCGGTTGTGCCGGGCGTGGTGTGATCACCGCCATCAATTTTCTGGAGGAAGAAGGGGCCTACGAAGAAGACCTCGATTTTGTATTTTATGATGTGCTCGGTGATGTGGTCTGTGGCGGTTTTGCCATGCCTATTCGCGAGAACAAGGCGCAGGAAATTTACATCGTCTGCTCAGGTGAAATGATGGCCATGTACGCTGCCAACAATATCGCCAAAGGGATTGTGAAGTATGCCAACTCAGGCAGTGTTCGTTTGGCAGGTCTGATTTGCAATAGCCGCAATACCGACCGTGAAGATGAACTGATTATAGCGCTGGCTGAAAGGCTGGGTACGCAGATGATACATTTTGTTCCGCGTGACAACGTTGTACAGCGTGCAGAAATTCGACGCATGACGGTAGTTGAGTACGATCCCAAGGCTAAACAGGCGGATGAATACCGGGCTCTGGCCAATAAGATCATAGAAAATCGCAAGTTTATTATTCCGACCCCAGTGACTATGGATGAACTTGAGGCTCTGTTGATGGAATTCGGCATTATGGACGAAGAAGATACATCCATCATCGGCAAGACAGCAGAAGAAGAATCTGTGGCATTGGCTTAGATACAGTGCCTGGCCGCATCAGCGGCCAGTGTCTTGAGAAATTTTGATGTCGAACGTAGGTATTCACGCGGAGACAGATCATGACAAACGATATAAATAACTTGTCGAAAGACGAGGTTGAATCACTGATTCAAGAAGTATTGCAGGTCTATCCAGATAAGGCTAAGAAGGATAGGGCCAAACATCTTGCTGCCAATGAACCTGAGCTTGAACAGTCAAAAAAATGCATCACATCGAATAAAAAATCACAACCAGGGTTAATGACCATACGCGGTTGTGCCTATGCTGGATCCAAAGGCGTGGTCTGGGGGCCAGTCAAAGATATGATCCATATCTCGCATGGTCCTGTGGGTTGTGGACAGTACTCGCGAGCAGGACGGCGTAATTATTACATCGGCACGACGGGCATCAATACCTTCGTCACCATGAACTTTACTTCTGATTTTCAGGAAAAGGATATTGTGTTCGGTGGTGACAAGAAGCTGGCCAAACTGATCGATGAAATTGAAACGCTATTCCCATTAAATAAGGGGATATCGATTCAGTCAGAATGCCCGATCGGGCTGATTGGCGATGATATCGAAGCTGTATCCAAGCGCAAGGCGGCTGAACATCAAACCACCATTGTACCTGTGCGCTGCGAAGGTTTTCGTGGTGTTTCACAGTCACTAGGTCATCATATTGCCAATGATACGATCCGTGATTGGGTCCTGGGTAAACGCGATGAGGACACCAGTTTTGCCAGCTCTCCCTATGATGTAGCCATCATCGGTGACTACAACATTGGTGGTGATGCATGGTCATCAAGAATCCTCTTGGAAGAGATGGGGCTACGTGTGGTTGCGCAGTGGTCTGGCGATGGCACTCTTTCAGAGATGGAACTGACTCCAAAAGTCAAACTCAATCTTGTGCATTGCTACCGCTCGATGAATTATATCTCACGGCATATGGAAGAAAAGTACGGTATTCCTTGGATGGAATACAACTTTTTCGGGCCAACTAAGACAGAAGAGTCGCTGCGCGCAATCGCTGCAAACTTTGACGCATCTATTCAGCAGAAGTGTGAAGCAGTCATTGCCCGATACAAGCCGGAATGGGAAGCAGTGGTGGCAAAATACCGGCCGCGTCTGGAAGGCAAGCGGGTCATGCTCTATGTGGGGGGGTTGCGTCCTCGTCATGTTATTGGTGCGTATGAGGACCTGGGCATGGAGGTGGTGGGCACAGGATATGAATTCGGCCATAACGATGACTATGACCGCACCATCAAGGAAATGGGTGAATCCACACTGCTGTATGACGATGTGACGGGCTATGAATTTGAAGAGTTTGTCAAACGCGTTAAACCAGATTTGATAGGTTCGGGAATCAAGGAAAAATACATATTCCAGAAAATGGGTGTGCCCTTCCGGCAAATGCATTCCTGGGACTATTCCGGGCCTTACCATGGTTTTGATGGTTTCGCCATTTTTGCCCGCGACATGGATATGACTTTGAACAATCCCTGCTGGAAAAAATTGAAGGCCCCCTGGCAAAAAAATGAAGAGGCTAGGGAGTTGTTGCGAGCCCAGGCTTAAGTGATATAGCAGTATATGGTCCACCCACAGGGTGGAGTCCCGTAATCGTTGTCCACATAGGTGTGGCGCGAGAGGAGAAGAATCATGAGTCAGCAGGTTGATAATATCAAAACAAGCTATCCGTTGTTCCGAGAAGATGATTATGTGGAGATGTTGGCACGTAAGCGCGATGACTTTGAAGAAAAACATCCACAGGAAAAAATAGATGAAGTATTCCAATGGTCAACGACCATGGAGTACCAGGAGCTGAATTTTCAGCGTGAAGCGCTAACCATCAATCCAGCCAAGGCATGTCAGCCCTTGGGAGCAGTTCTTTGTTCCTTGGGTTTTGAAAAAACACTGCCCTATGTCCATGGTTCCCAGGGCTGTGTGGCGTATTTTCGCTCCTATTTCAATCGTCACTTCAAGGAACCTATCGCCTGTGTTTCAGACTCCATGACGGAAGATGCCGCTGTATTTGGCGGTCAGCAGAATATGAAAGATGGTCTGCAGAATTGCTTGGCTACATACAAGCCGGACATGATTGCTGTTTCGACCACATGTATGGCGGAAGTGATCGGTGATGATTTGAATGCATTTATTGGCAACTCCAGAAAGGAAGGATTTATTCCCCAGGATTATCCGGTACCTTTCGCCCATACACCCAGTTTTGTCGGTAGCCACATCACGGGTTGGGACAATATGTTTGAAGGCATACTCCGCCACTTGACGCTGAATCACATGGAAGACAAAGTCGTTGGCAGCAACGGCAAGATCAATTTTGTGCCGGGATTCGAGACTTACCTGGGTAATTTTCGGGTCATCAAACGCATGCTCAGCGAGATGAAGGTGGACTACACCCTATTGTCTGACCCTGAAGAAGTGTTGGATACCCCAGCTGATGGACAATTCCGCATGTATGCGGGCGGGACGACTTTACAGGACGTCAAAGATGCGCCCAATGCGCTGACGACAGTGTTGTTGCAACCCTGGCAGTTGGACAAATCCAAGAAGTTTGTGGAAACCACCTGGCATCAAGAAGTTCCCAAAGTGAATATTCCCATGGGACTGGATTGGACTGATGACTTTCTGATGAAGGTGAGTGAGCTAAGTGGCAAGCCCATCCCTGAAAGCTTGACCCGTGAACGTGGTCGTTTGGTCGATATGATGACGGATTCGCATACCTGGTTACACGGTAAACGTTTTGCCTTGTGGGGTGATCCTGATTTTGTCATGGGTCTGGTTAAGTTTTTAATGGAACTTGGGGCAGAACCCACCCATATCCTTTGTCACAACGGTAGCAAGCGTTGGAAAAAAGCGATGGAGACCTTACTGGAATCTTCACCCTATGGACAGTCAGCAAAAATTTATTTTGGGCATGATCTGTGGCACTTGCGCTCACTGGTATTCACCGACAAGCCTGACTTCATGATCGGAAATTCCTACGGCAAATTTATCCAGCGCGATACCTTGCATAAAGGCAAGGAGTTTGAAGTGCCGCTCATACGCCTTGGTTTTCCCATTTTTGACCGACATCATTTGCACCGTCAGACTACGCTGGGCTATGAGGGTGCCATGCAGATCTTGACGACCTTGGTTAATAGTGTGCTTGAACGTCTGGATGATGAAACGCGAGGCATGCAGTCAACGGATTATAACTACGATCTAATCCGTTGATGTGTTTAGCCGGGGATTGGGTTTCCCCGGCTTTGGCTTACCGGGAGTTTACCATCATGCCCAGTGTCATGATACGTCGTAATAAGCAGGGCCACTTGACCCTTTATGTGGCGAAGAAGGATCTGGAAGCCACCATCATTACTATGGAGTTTGATACTCCAGACCGTTGGGGTGGTGAATTAAGGTTGGATGATGGGTCTGCTTATTTCATTGAGCCGCTATCGGCGCCACCGGATTTGCCGATTACGTTGCGAGCCAAAAGAGCCGGGGAGTCTTGAGATGGCCTTACCCATCACCGCAGCCGTTGTTGAACGTATGTTGCGACAGCTTAGTCAGCCAGATGGATCCAGCTTTGATGTGGCTTTATGGAGGATGCAGGGATATGCCGTCACCCTGTGCTCAGAGGATGAATTGCCTGCTAGGTCATCACCGGTAGCTTCTTGCGAGCGCTATCGATTGTTTTTAGTTGATGGTAGTCAGCATTGTGCTCGATTGACGCGGGATTACGATCAGGCGATGGGTGTTGTGGTGGCAGAAGCCAGCGATGACGACTGATCGGATATGGCCTCCGCTTGAGCCGGTGGATGCCGCTGTTGATTGTTTATCCTGTCCTTATGATTTACACCGGCGCAAGCAACAGTTTTGTAAGCCTGGTGACTGCTGTGTGGCCTCGGTAAGTGGTCGTTAAATGGAGCGTTTTTTTCGTAAACATCCTGAGGAGGCAGAGCATTTCTTAACCGACTCCTATTGGGAACGTAGGGCAGCAGCTGTCAGGTTTGCCCCCATGGCACACCTACAAGCCATGGCTCAGGATGTTGATGAAGTGGTGAGGCGGGTAGTAGCTTCACGCTTAGCTCCCTCGGAACTCATCGCCCTGATACAGGATGAGGATAGGGAGGTTAGGTTAGCGGTAGCTGCCCGCTTGCCTGTCAGTCTGCTGGAAAATCTTGCCAATGATCCTGATTATTTGGTTAGGGTCTGCGTAGCAGGTCGACTGCCCATAGGACGTTTATTCCGCCTGATAAGAGATCCTGATAGGCAGGTCCGAGAAGCCGTCGTGCGTCGATTGCCTGAAGAGTCTTTGGGGTTAATGCGCACCGATCCAGAGCCAGAAATCAGGCGTGTGGTAGCAGAACGATCCTCTCCCGAGGAGGCTGCTGAGCTATTGCATGACCCTGACTGGATGGTACGTTTGGTAGCCGTACAGCATGCCAGTAGCCAATGTGTGGCACAACTGATGAGTGATCCTGATCCTGAGGTAAATGTAGCTATCGCTGCACGCAAGAATTGTTGGATCACTACCTGAAAGTATGTGACAAAGCTGACAATCAATGTCTGCTTGTCATATTCAATTAGCTAATAACTTGTTGTTTTGCAATGATTTCATGTTTGGTACAGGCATTGCAGAAGCTATTTCAACAGCCATTTCATGAGTCATGTGGTTGCATTTTGATCATGGTTCAAACTAGGCGAGGTAATCATGAAGGCGAAAAACATCGCGGAGCTATTGAATGAACCTGCTTGTGATCACAATGCTAAGGAAAAGTCGGGTTGTGCCAAATCCAAGCCTGGAGCTACTGATGGTGGTTGTGCTTTCGATGGTGCTCAAATTGCCCTCTTACCCATTGCAGATGTTGCCCACATTGTTCATGGGCCGATTGCCTGTGCTGGGAGTTCTTGGGATAACCGTGGGACCCGCTCTAGCGGCCCTGACCTCTATCGAAGGGGGATGACAACGGATCTAAGTGAGCAAGATGTCATCATGGGTCGGGCAGAAAAAAGATTGTTTCATGCTATCAAGCAAGCTATTGATACCTATGCACCTCCTGCAGTCTTTGTATACAACACCTGTGTTCCTGCCTTGATTGGTGATGATGTGGGAGCTGTCTGCAAGGCAGCCAGTGCACGTTGGGGTGTGCCCGTTGTGCCTATCGATGCAGCAGGATTTTATGGAAGCAAAAATCTGGGTAATCGTATCGCTGGTGAAGCCATGTTTGAGTATGTAATCGGCACACGTGCTCCTGATGAAATACCTGAAGCATCACAGCGTTCTGGGATTACCGTACACGATATCAATTTAATCGGTGAATACAATATTGCCGGTGAGTTTTGGCATGTATTGCCACTACTTGATGAGTTGGGATTACGTGTGCTTTGTACATTGTCTGGAGATGCACGTTATCGTGAAGTGCAAACCATGCACGCTGCTGAAGCTAATATGATGGTCTGTTCCAAAGCCATGATTAACGTAGCCCGACGATTGCAGGAACGTTACGGTACGCCCTGGTTTGAGGCATATCCTTACACATAAG